>JASLCA010000392.1 GCA_030146225.1 Sphingobacterium sp.
ACCTGCACAATGGATTTCGCAGGTCTGTAAAAACCCTGTCCGGAGGACAAAGTTTTCAAGCATCACTATGCCTAGCATTGGCCTTAGCTGAAAATATACAATCCTTAAATAAAGCAGATAGAAACTTCTTCTTTATTGATGAGGGCTTTGGTACCCAAGATAGTGAGAGCATCAATACAGTCTTCGAAACCCTGCAATATTTACATAAGGAGAATCGCATAGTCGGGATTATCTCGCATGTTGAAGAATTGAAGGAACGCATCCCGAGCTCGATCAGTATTGTAAACGATAAAGATCAAGGAAGTCAAATTAAGTTTAATTAAAGACAATATCGATGCAAGCTTTTCCAAAAACATTAATTACTTTCGACAATATTAAATTCCTAATTTTATGAATACCTACGAACTCATATCGATTGGTTTATACATGTTGCTGATGATTCTTATCGGCGTCTACTCCTACCGAAAATCAGCAAACAATTCCGATGACTTCTTGATTGGTGGACGAAAGATGGGGGCAGCAGTAACTGCGCTTTCAGCGGGTGCCGCAGATATGAGTGGCTGGCTCTTAATGGGGCTACCAGGAGCGATGTACATCTCTGGAATTTCAGCTTCTTGGATTGCAATTGGGCTTACTACAGGAGCCTTTCTAAACTATATTTTGGTAGCACCGCGCTTAAGGGCCTACACGGAGGTTGCCAATAACGCCATTACAATTCCCGTTTTTTTCGAAAATCGCTTTCGAGATAAAACAAAAATTCTAAAGATTACCTCCAGCCTCTTTATCCTGATATTCTTTACTTTATACACCTCTGCCGGAATGGTTTCTGGAGGTAGATTGTTTGAATCAGCCTTTGGGGTTGACTACCATACGGGGCTGTTGGTTACAAGCCTGGTGGTTGTCTTCTATACCTTTTTAGGTGGATTTTTAGCCGTCAGCTTGACGGACTTTGTGCAAGGCACTATTATGGTTATTGCCTTAATAATGGTTCCAATCGTACTCTTCACGCAATTGGGCGGGATTTCAAACACCTTCGAATTAATCGAAATCAAAAACCCCAACTACCTTAAACTTTTTGAAGGAACGACTTTTATAGGCATTCTGTCTTTACTTGCATGGGGCTTAGGCTATTTTGGTCAACCACATATCTTGGTTCGCTTTATGGCAATTGATAAGATTAGTGATTTAACCAAAGCTAGACGTATAGGGATTACCTGGATGATCTTCACGGTTGGGGGCGCTATGCTTGTTGGCTTAATAGGCATAGCCTACTTGTATCAGTTTGACACCGCACGTATGCTACAATTTGATGGGTCAAAGGAGCATGCCGAGACCATATTTATCCACCTATCCCGGATCTTGTTTCACCCCTTAATAGGAGGATTCTTGCTCTCAGCTATCTTAGCCGCGGTAATGAGCACTATCTCTTCCCAACTCTTAGTAACCTCTAGTTCACTTACTGAGGATGTATACAGAGAGTTTATCAACAAGAAAGCTTCTGGTAAAACACTCTTAACCGTAAGTCGTGTATCCGTATTATTGGTAGCAGTGGTAGCCTTTCTATTATCGATCTCACCCAAGGATAGTATCTTAAACCTAGTTGGAAATGCTTGGGCTGGATTTGGAGCAGCCTTTGGACCTGTGGTATTGTTAAGCTTACTATGGCGAAAGTCCAGCAAGTGGGGTGCCTTAACGGGCATGCTTACGGGCGGAATAACCGTATTATTGTGGGTTTATGTGCCACATAATTATAAGGATGTATATGAAATTATTCCAGGCTTCTTATTGGCTATGCTGGTAAATATTGTCGTATCCTTATTGACATATACAGCGGATTCAAATGTAGACCAGGAGTTTGCAGAAGTTGAACGATTAATTAAACCACTAAAATAAGGTAAAAGCGTACTGGTACGCCAAGATAACTTAAGCATGCAAAATAAATATGCCATAATTGTAGCAGGTGGATCAGGAAGCCGTATGGGCAATAGCTTGCCCAAGCAATACCAGTTATTGCTCGGGAAGCCTATCTTGATGCATACGCTAGCAAAGTTTGTACAAGAAAATGATCCAGTGCAAATCGTGTTAGTATTGCATGCAGGGATGCGAGATTACTGGATGGAGCTTTGCAAAACGCATCAGTTTACAATCCCGCATCAGCTTGTTAATGGTGGGGAGAGCCGATTTCAAAGTGTACGCAATGGCTTGCAGCAGATTCTTGCCGATAGACCCGCAGGAGAAGCGCTGGTTGCCATTCATGATGCAGCAAGACCCCTTTTGTCAGCCAACCTAATAACGCAGTCCTACAGCGCTGCAAATACCTTTGGGGCAGCAGTTGTGGCACTGCCAAGCAGTAATTCAGTTCGCCTAGGCACACAGACAGCGAGTAAGGCTGTGGATAGATCCCAGGTATGGCTTGTGCAAACGCCTCAGACCTTTCGACTCAGCTTGCTTGAAGAAGCCTTTAAACAAGCGGAAAGCCCATTATTCACGGATGATGCGTCTGTAGTTGAGCAACTGGGCATTAAAGTACATTTAATTCCAGGGGAGCAGCAGAATATAAAAATCACCTTTCCCGAGGACTTAGCAATTGCGGCGCTGATAATGAAAGCACAGGGCATTCAGGATATCGATAGCAACCCCTAAGCTCAGACTTATTTTAGGGCATAAAAGCTCGATCCTCTGCTCCCAATACTCCTAAAGTTTATGCTGGAAGAAAGGTTAAGCAGCTGCAGCTTAGCTAATGTAAAAAGGGGATTCAGCCTTTTACAAGCATGAATCCCCCACAAGTGCCTAAACACTTGAAACTAACCAGAATTTACTTTTATGAAGTTTTTTAAGGGACAAGCACCGCACGTCCATTGATCTTTCCTTTTGCTAATTTATCGTATACCTCTAGCGCATCTGCCATCGGGAAACGCTCCACATTAATATTGATCAGCCCTTGTCTAGCCAAGGCGATAACCTCTAATAATTCTACACGTGAGCCCCAATAGGGCGTGCTAATACGGGTGCCGTAGGGCGCTGCTGCGGCATGGAAGTCCAGATGTCCACCTCCTAGGCCTATCACCGTGAGGTCGCCATCTAGGCCCACTACACGCTGTGCAATCTGTAGGGTAGCATTAATGCCTACAAAGTCTAATACAACTGCCGCCTTTTTGACTCCAGTAATTTTGAGGATTTGCTGCACGACATCTTTAGCTGTGGTATTTACGACATGATCAGCTCCATTCTTGGTAGCCCATGCTAACTTTTCGGCAGAAATATCTCCAGCGATAACAGTAGCTGCTGTTATGGCCTTTAGGATTTGCAAAGCCATATGCCCAAGGCCACCGATACCAAATACAACTACATATGCATCTGGGCTCAGCTTTTCAAATGAGCGTTTAATAGCTGCATAGGGTGTTAAGGCAGCATCTGTAAGTGGTGCAGCCATAACAGGATCTAAATCCCCAATGGGAGCTAAGAGTCTAGCAGAGGGCACCAGCATATGCGTCGCCATCCCGCCATTCAGTCCTAAGCCACCTCCAAAAGGATTTTCACTCTGATGATCACAATAGTTTTCTTTGGAAGCTTGGCAGGGCTTGCAGTGACCACAGCCCCATGGGCCATAAACTAGCACGGCATCACCAACCTTAAATCCAGTGACAGTGTCCCCCATTGCTTCCACCCAGCCCGCATTTTCATGGCCTAATGTAAATGGTTTAGGATTGGGGCCTAAAATTCCATCATGGATAATATGTAAATCCGAGTGGCATACACCTGCCCCTCCTATTTTAATAAGCACCTCATCGCCCTTAGGGGAAGGCTTCTCTACCTCCAAAATTCGGACATCATTTGTCCCTAGAAATCGAACTGCTTTCATAGCCTTATCGTTTTTTATATACCAGCAAAGTCATTATGACCATCCTGCTTAAAAAACAACCAAATAGGAAATTTGTTTTTGTTTAAAGAAAATTTTAAAGATCTAAAACCAGCTGATCATAGGCCAAAAAGATTCCTGCTGGCAAGCTTGCTTGTACAGCTTCATGCTTTCCAAGTTTATGGCTTATATGTGTAAAATATGTTTTCTGCGCATTGATTTCTTGCGCAAATTCAATTGCTTCAGCCTTGGTAAAATGAGAGATATGAGGTTCTTCTTGTAAGGCATTGATCACGAGGGTTTGGACGCCCTCAAGCAGCTTTCTGGACGCCACAGAGACTGTCTTGGCATCCGTAATATAAGCGAAATCGCCTATACGAAAGCCCAGTACACTCATCTTATGATGCATAACCTCTATAGGCATTATAGACTGCCCAGCTATTTCGAAACCAGTACCTGGCGTTAATTCTATAAGCTCGAGTTGCGGGATACCGGGGTACTTAAAGTCAGCAAAGGCATAGTGAAACTCACGCTTTAGGGCATCCTGACTAGCCACAGAACTGTAGATACGAATAGCGCGCTGCTGCATAAAGTTAAAGGCCCTTACATCGTCCAGGCCTGCAATATGGTCTTTATGGGAATGGGTTATCAAGATGGCATCTAGCTTTTTTACCTGAGCACGGAGCATCTGATAGCGAAAGTCTGGGCCCGTGTCCACAACCAATACGGTAGATCCATATTCGATTAAGAGAGCACTCCGAAGGCGATTATCCCTTACATCTTTGGACTGACAAACAGCACATGTGCATCCGATAACCGGCACTCCTTGCGACGTTCCTGTACCTAAAAATGTGACTCTCAAAGCTATCGTTCTATTTTTTTGATGATTTTATAAAATTCCTTCTGCTTGTCATCTAATAAGCCATCCTCTATAAGCATCTCCTGCAACAAGGATATTAAGGATAGTATGCGTACTTCTAAGTTAGAAAATTTATTCACCATAATCACCTTGGTATGCTGAATTAAACAAGCCCCTGTGCGAAAGGATCCTTTTTCGTAACGGACCTTAAAGCCTAAGCTGTCGAAAAGGTCTTCTAACTTTCCTAAATTATGTTGTGTAAATGAAATCAAAGTATCTTCTTTTGGACAAAATATAAAACTTTACAGAATTAAAAAAAGCTAATCCGCTTATTTTTTCAACAGCAACAACTTCCAATAGCTGCTGATAAAGCCTGTACCATAAGCAATCAACTGAGTATAAGCCGCTACAATAGCCAGCAAGGATACATACAGATTATTGCTGGTCATCCAAGCATGGAAAAATAAGAATACCGTATAAAGCAAGATAAATGTATTGCCCAATACCTTTAAGCTATTTAATAGGGCAATGCTATCGCCTAGAAGGAACTGCAGTAGATTCAACAATAATACGCCTAGCAGACCGATTACAAAGAGTGCTGGGAGAGCATGTACCAGCTTCAATTCAGCTGGAAACAGCTTGTAAAGCTCTATACGACCTTTTCCAAAGCCATTGGTCTGCTTAAAAAACTGCCAAAAATCCGCTCTTCTTTTATGGTATACAAAGGCTTCTGGGATCAGCCCTACACGAAAGCCCTGCGCAATCATGCGGATACTAAATTCAATATCTTCGGAACGTCGAGATAGCTTAAAACCAGCTGTCTGCTCATATACCGTCCGTGAAATCCCCATATTAAAGCTTCTGGGATGAAACTGCCCTACATGCTTCTTATTACCCCGAATTCCGCCAGTAGTAAATGGACTGGTCATCGCATAGGAAATAGCTTTTTGAATGGGACTAAATGATTCATGGGCTGCATCAGGTCCTCCAAAAGCATCCCAATGATTCACTTCAAGGGCTGCTTTAACCTTTAGCAAGTAATCCGCTGGAACTAAAATATCTGAGTCAAAGATAATAAAGTAATCTCCCTTAGCTCTTGCAAAGCCATAGTTGCGCGCAAAGCCTTGGCCTTCATTTTCCTTAACAAAATACTGCAGCGCTAAGCGTTCTTTATAGGCTTCTACAATAGTCGCGGCAGGTTGACTTGAGCCATCCTCCACCACGATTACCTCAAAGTTCTTATACTCCTGCTTTGTTAATGAAGCTAGCAGTTCGTTAATTTCTTGAGGCCTATTATATAAGGGGATAATTATCGAAAAATACATTAGATAACC
Source organism: Sphingobacterium sp. (assembly GCA_030146225.1). Lineage (GTDB taxonomy): Bacteria > Bacteroidota > Bacteroidia > Sphingobacteriales > Sphingobacteriaceae > Sphingobacterium. Next base: position 6,053 of record JASLCA010000392.1, read on the forward strand.
TTTTGAATATGGTATTTATTTCTATCCATCGAGTTACGAGAGACCAATTCAGCAATAAAACCCGTTAAGAACAGCTGCGTTCCAATTAAGATCGCTACTAGTGATAGGAAGAATAAAGGTTGATCGGTTACATTACGATATGGACTACCATTTGCAATGCTCATCAATTTCTCAAATATCAAATACAAAGTGATAATAAATCCAATCACAAAGCTCAAGCTGCCAATGGCACCAAAAAAGTGCATAGGTCGCTTTCCAAATTTACCGACAAAAAAGATAGACATAAGATCCAAGAAGCCTTTTACAAAGCGTCCAGCACCAAACTTCGTGGTGCCATACTTTCTTGGGTAATGCTGTACAATCTGTTCTTGAATATTGGTAAAGCCAGCCCATTTAGCTAAAACAGGGATATAACGATGCATTTCCCCATATACTTCAATGCTTTTGACAACATCCTTCTTGTAAGCTTTAAGCCCACAGTTGAAATCATGTAGGTTATGTATGCCCGACATACTTCGGGTGGCCGCATTAAATAGCTTAGTTGGAAGAGTTTTAGTAATGGGGTCATAGCGTTTCTGCTTCCAGCCAGATACAAGATCTGCGCCTTGTCGCATAACCCGGTCATATAGCTCCGGAATCTCATCCGGACTATCTTGTAGATCCGCATCCATGGTGATCACGACATCCCCTTGTGCCATTTCAAAGCCAACATTTAAGGCCGCTGACTTGCCGTAGTTTCTACGAAACTTAACGGCTGATATTTGCTCATGCGTCTCTTTAAGCTGCTCAATGACAGCCCAAGAAGAATCATTACTACCATCATCAATAAGTACAATCTCGTAGGAAAATTGTTGTTGATTCATCACGCGACGAATCCATTCTGTTAATTCTGGTAATGACTCCTCTTCGTTGTACAAAGGGATGATAACCGATATATCCATATGCTATCTAAAAAAATAGGATTATCAACACTCGAAGCTATATGTAGCCCTGCTAATCTGAGCAACGCATTATCTTCTAGGAGCTGATAATCCTACTTTATATTTAAAATGTTTTTAAAACTAATTGTTTACTTGTGGATGATCTTGACCATCCTGATCTTCTTCGCGCGAAACCTGTAAAAAAGCAGGCTTTTCACATTTTAAAATCGCAGCTAAAACAAGTGCAAATACAAAGTACATAATTAAGCTCACGCCTAAACCTTTCAGAGTCTGACCAAAAGAGAAGCTTCGCATCTCATCTCTAGTCTTCTCCAATTCAGAGACTTGTTTATCAATCAAATCTTCATCTGCCCCTACGCTTTCCATAGTTTCGATGGTAAAGTTGATTGTCTTGTCAAAGACCAGTTGCTGTGGTTCTGGATTAAAAATGCCGAAAATTGTAGAGCCTACGCTAGAGATAATAACGGCTATAGCCAACATCGTATAGATGCCTTTTAAAGCTTGACTAAAACTCCAAAAACCACCTGCTACCCTGCGCAAAAGAACCGCAAAATAAGAGGATAGTCCGATCATCAATACAAAGCCTATACCTCCCGTAACAATAGAAGTCATCTTAAAATTGGACGTACTCATCAGGACATAAAGCGAAATAATGCTTACCACCAAAGAGATAACACCAAGATAAATGCCGTATTTAATACCTTCTTTTTTTACTTCTGCTGCAGGATAATCTGAATTTAAAAATTGATTCATAAATGGATTACTTATTAAAGTTGATTATAATTTGGTAAATAGCTAAATCTAACGCTTTGTTGTTGGCGGCATTCTCAAATACTGTCAATGTCTCCTCACTTGGAGCTTGATCGGTAAAGAAGCTCATAATCGGATAGAACAACTCTTTAAGCTCTTCCGCTTCACCTAATGTACGTGCAACTTTACTGATTTCTTCAAAATTACTATCCACTAAAATCTGGTTGGCAATAATTTTCTCATAAATCGCATACTCATCTTGAAACTCATCCTCTTCAACCAATAAAAATTCTTTCAAATAATCATCTAAAGAAGGTTCGATGTCATCGTCAGCGCACTCTCTAAGGTACAAAAAGATATTTAATAATTCTGTACCTCTATCGATGGTTTCTTCTTCAATAGCTTCCCACTCAGCAGAATCCAAATAGTCCTCCTCAAGTTTTTGCACATCTTTGGCGAAGAAATTAATCATCAACAAATCAAAGTATATCTCACGCAACTCTTCAAAGCGTTGCTCATCATCAAATACTGCATCAAGGGCAGCGGCTTTCTCTAAAAAAGGCTTGTCTAAGTCAAAAACTTGTGCTAATTGCGTGGCAACTGCTGCTCCATCAATCTGTGCTGCTTTAGCATACGCTTGAAATCCGGCGTCAAATGCTTTTTTTACTTTAGCTTCCATAATCTTACTTGTTTACAATCAATTGATTATTATTAATAACAGCAACAACCTTGCCTGTGAGGGTCTCTCCAAACAATGGGCTATTTGCTGATTTTGATTTGTTTGTTTTTGCATCAAATTGCCATTCTTCCGTTAGGTTGAAGACAACAATATTAGCCAAATCACCTACAGCTAGTGCAGGCACTGGCTTACGGAGCACGCTACGGGGCCCAAAGACTAGTTTATCTACAATAGCTTCAGCAGTCAATCCAGCCTTGACCATAAAGGGCAAAACTGTCTGCAAGCCTATAATTCCCTCTTTAGCGATATGAAATTCAACATTTTTAAATTCAATTTCTTGAGGTGTATGCTGCGATACAACCGCATCAATTGTGCCATCTGCTAATCCCGCTAACAGGGCATCTACATCTTTTTGTTTACGCAATGGCGGATTCACCTTATACTGACTATCAAAGCCGGCTACTGCTGCATCTGTCAATACCAGATTATGCGCCGCTACATCACAGGTAACTTTTAAGCCATTGGCTTTGGCCTGCTTAATAAGCGCTACGGATTCCGCTGTAGATATGCTGGTAAAGTGAATCGGAGCTTCATTGTATTCTGCAAGGAAAAGATCGCGAGAGACCATTAAGGACTCGGCAAGGTTGGGCTTACCTTTCATACCCAAGTAAGTACTCACCTCTCCCTCATTCATCTGACTACCGCCAGCAATAGATTCATCTTCTGGAAAGGAGATAATCAAGGCGTCAAAGCCTTTGGCATACAATAGGGCACGCCCCATTAGGCCTGCTTGCTGTACACTACGATCTCCATCGCTAAATGCAACTGCACCTACCGTCTGCATGTCGTAGAGCTCAGCCAACTCCTTACCTTCCCTTTTCTTAGATATACATCCGATTGGGAAAACATTTACTAAATTGCCTTTAGCTTCATTAACCACTAAAGCCACCTCCGAACGGCTCTGAAGCGCCGGATTGGTATTGGGATGAATGGCCACTTCAGTATAGCCAGCAGCTGCGGCAGCGGCAGTTCCTGTGGAAATATCTTCTTTAGTTTCTAAGCCCGGTTCCCCAAAATTACTGTTTAAGTCAAAAAAGCCGACCGAAACAATACAGCCTTTAGCATCTAAAAGCTGCAACTTTTCGGAGGTAGCCTGAATACTTTTAGCAATCTCTCGGATAATCCCTTTTTCGACAAGGATATCTACAATTTGACCGTGCTGAGCATGTCCGGGCAACAGAAGTTTAGCAGAAGAAATTAATATATCATTCATAAATAGCATGCAAATATTTTAAAACCAACAAGTTATCGTTATATCTATTATAGGATGGAATCAGTTTAAAATGAAACAAAGATTGCTCTTTTTCTAGCGAAAAACCAATGAAAATTTGAATATAAGCAACCAATTTCGAGAGCTGTTTCATTGAGAAACAAATGTACAAAATTTAATTAATACAGCTATTTCAAATTTATATGTTTTTAAAATTATTCGCCCCAAGCAAAACTATCCACCTTTATATCACTTAAAGAAAGCACCCTGTCTACAACAGTAGCAGCAAGCTCCTCAAAACTTTTGGGTAAACTATAAAAAGACGGACTAGCTGGACAGATAATCCCTCCCGCATGAGTAACTAGTTGCATATTTTGAATATGAATGCTACTTAAGGGAGTTTCCCTGGTCACTAATATTAGCCTTCTTCTTTCCTTCAGGATAACATCGGCTGCACGGGTAGTTAAATCCGAGGATACCCCATGTGCAATCCGCGCCAAAGTTCCCATAGAAGCGGGAATTACAATCATGGTATCATAATTTGCCGAGCCCGAAGCAAAAGGCGCCATAAAATCATTCTTGTTGTAGAATGTAAAGGGATAGTCCTTGTAAGCTTCATTTTCCAATTCAAATCGCCAGACATCTTTAGCATTGTCGGACATCACTACCCCTACATCCTGAACCTGATCGCTAAGCTTCACCAGCTTGTCCAATAATACCTTTGCGTAAATTGATCCGCTAGCACCAGTAACGGAAACAATTATTTTCTTTTTTTGCTTCATAAGAGAATAACAAAAATACTTAATTATTGCGGGCAGGCGAAAGTTTATTACGAATCAATTCTAGCGCTATGAATACCTGGGTATTGACGCTAGCTTGCAAGATTAAATACAATTGCAAAAGCTTAAAAGCTGGAATTTATAAAAAAAAACAGCTGCCAAAAAACCTTAAATAAAAAAGGGCCGAATAAGAGATATTCGGCCCTACATCTACCTATGAAAAACATGTCCTTGGGGAGGACACAACAAAAATAACTTAATTATTAAGAAAAACAAATTCTTGATAAGATTTTTATTTCGCCATTGTAGTATTTGGACTACATTTAAGTCAATAAAATTGCTTTTCCCATAAATTCAGTTTTGAGATTATTCCTGAAAATCAGGAGCTTACTTGTACACATTTGAAATTTTACTAACAATAATATTAGTTTACATTTTTTTTTATTTATTTCGTAACAAAGATTATGCTGATGAGTTTACTTAAGCTAGAAGAATACATTGAGACAGGAAATCATCATGACTTAGAAATACTATTGCTGAATAGTCCTGAATTGTTAAGAGAAAAGACCAGTCACGAAATATCACCTTTACTATTAGCCTGCTATTATCATAAGGAGCAGGTCGTAAAGACAATTTTAAATCATCTCACCACTATTACTATGCACGAGGCATGTGCCATTGGGCTTAGTCAACAGGTGGAAGTAATGCTTACGCAAAGACCCGATGTGTTAGATGAAATATCCTCACATGGCTTTACACCACTGGGCATTGCGACGCACTTTGGTCAGGAAGCTGTGGTGCGCATTCTGCTGGCCAAGCATGCAGATCCAAATATACCTTCCCAAAATGGCTTTCAAGTGTATCCTATCCATACTGCGATCACAGGCAAGTATGAGCAGATCTGCAAAATGCTTATTGAGGCTGGTGCTACCGTAAATGTGGTACAGAATAACCGCATTACGCCGCTGCACCTTGCAGCCCAGCAAGGGAATGTGGAGCTTATAATAGTATTACTGGAAAATGGAGCTGATATTTCCGTGAGAACAGATATGGGGTTAAATGCAGCAGATCTAGCACAGGAAAAGGGATATAATGAAATTGCCGATATACTCAAGGTGATCTAACCCCGTACTAGTGCTCCTATAGGCAAGCTTATACCCGCCCATGGGCTAGTAATAATACATATGCAACCTAGATAGGCTTATCTGAGTAGGCTTCTCTATGGGCCGCCTATCTGAATGACTATTGCTAAGAAATCAGTACTAGGCACTATATAGGATAGCCTAGATCAAGAATAACTTGGTCAACACGGGGTATGCCCCTGCTCCCAACTTAAAATAGGCCAACACTTGCGCCACCATCTAAAGGGATAGCAGCCCCCGTTAAAAAGGCAGCCTGCTCGGATGCTAGGAATGCAACTAAATCTCCATATTCATTTGGATCCCCTAAACGCCCCATCGGAATAGTAGCCAATTTATTCGCTTTAACCTCTGCCACAGACTTCCCTAACTGCTCTGCTTGCATAAGCATTAAGCTATGGAGTCGATCTGTATCAAAAGAGCCCGTAAGCACGGTATTGACCGTTATACCCTTTGGAGCCGTCGCTACAGAAAGGGATTTAGACCAACTAACCAGTGCCGTACGCATTGTATTTGAGAGAAGCAAGCTTGAAACTGGTTCCTTGACAGTCATTGAAGAAACATTAATTATACGCCCAAAGCCCTCTTGCTGCATATAAGGAATAGCCAACATGCTCGCATGCACTGCATTTTGAAATAATAAGTCGAAAGCTTCCTGATAATCCTGCTCCGATTTACTAAATACATCACCCGCCTTGGGTCCTTGGCTGTTGTTAACCAATATGTCTACCGCCGCTTGCTTAAAAAACTCGGTTAAATTGGCCCTATGGGCTTCAAAATTATAGAAGTCAGTTACCAAGTAGCCGTGCTCCTGCCCTTCGCTCGTATTCAATTCGGCAAGAACTTGCTTAAGCTTTTCTTCATTCCTAGCCATTAAGGTTAGCGATGCACCACAATTTGCTAAGCGCATGGCAATTGCCTTCCCAATTCCAGATGTACTCCCACCGACTAAAGCCCTTTTCCCTTTTAATGAAATTTCCATAATGATAATATTTTAATACGATAGCCTTATTTACATCAACTTATAATCACTGGTAATCTTTACCAAAAATAGCTAAATAGGGCCTACCAATAATACCAGAAATTTAGGAAATAAAGCCGACCTAATACAATTCTTAGCGCAATAAAATAATATCTAGGAGGAGAATAGCGTTATAGATTAAAGGTATTTTAATACAACTAGACCTATTTCTTTCTATTGCATAAGCGTATATTATAAGATAGTACCCATCTAGGATCTAGTCATAAAGCAAACAAAACTAACGAGTTGATGCATTACAGACAGCTATACATTGTAACCAGAAGCCAAAGAATGTTAAATCTATCATCAAATATTGATTAAAGATTGCTCAGAAATCAATTAAAGCAACTATTATCGTTAAAAAATAAATTCGCACTTGTAAAATGCGATTGTCACTTTTAAAACTCAGGGTATTTCAATAACTTTAAGTATAAATTATAAACACCAATATGATGCACAGTAAAACAGAATATCTAATATGGGATAAGATTGTCCATAGTGCCAAAACACGGGTTGACATAAGTAGCTTAGGGGAGACAGCTGCAAGTATACCACCCGCTATTATTGATAGCTTAATGCTGCATATTATTGCAGGCTTTGCTTCTGGTGAAGACCACCATAGCATCGCAACGAATTTACATAATGAGCTACGGCATATCGGCATACATGTATACGAAAACACAGTAGATCAAATAATCGCTGACAAGCATGTTGTTTTTAGTTCTGAAATTTATGCCGCCTACCTTACCTTCTCTATGTTAGAAGATGGGCATACCGAACATGAAGTACTGGGCTATATCTCTGAGCTGCTAGATAGGCCCAATATTAGGTAAATTATTTTTCAAATAGGTTTTCAACTGGTTGTCGCCGACTTTCTCCATAGTATACTGATAAGCAGCAAGCTGTGGAGCAGCTAGGCCTTGTTCCCAAATCTTTGGGGAAACAAAAACCCGGGCTTCATCCCATACTTCGGCATCTATAAAAGCTTGAAGTGTCTTTGCTCCACCTTCTACAATTAAGGACTGTACATCCATAAGGTAGAGTTGATAAAGTATATTTTGAGGCAGGTACAGCTCAAAGTTTTCGAGCATAATAAGCTTTTTATGGACTTGCCAATCGGAACGATGGGCGTTGAAAACTATAGTCTCTGCATCGGCATTAAATATAGCAGCATCTGCGGGGACCTTGAGGTCCTTGTCGATCAGCATGCGTTTTGGATTTTTACCATGCCATAGACGGGTTGTCAATGAAGGGTTATCAATCAATGCCGTTTGGGTTCCGACCAGGATAGCGTCTTCCTCGGAACGCCACTTATGCACCAATTGCGTGCTTGCCTGGTTGCTTATCCACTGCTTACGAGCATCCGCTGGGGCAAAGTAGCCATCCTGCGTTTCCGCCCATTTTAAGATTACATAAGGACGTTGTTCCTTTATGCGGGTAAAGAACCGCCTATTAATAAATCTACAGGCATCCGCCAATACCCCTACAGACACTTGAATGCCCGCCGTGCTCAGCTTCTTGATGCCAGCGCCATTGACTTGCCCAAAGGGATCTTGGCAACCGATTACCACCGCTTTAAACTTATACCTGACGAGCATATCCGCGCAAGGGGGAGTTTTACCTTGATGTGCACAGGGCTCCAAGCTCACATAGATAGTGGATTCTGTGAAGATTTGCAATGCGCTAGCCTCTCCAAATCGCTCAATCACCTGCTGCACCGCATTAACTTCAGCATGAGCACCTCCATAAGGCGAGGTATAGCCCTCGCCCACAATCTTATCTTTATACACAATCACTGCCCCAACCATCGGATTTGGACTAACGGTGCCAGCCCCCAATACCGCTAGATCCAAGCAGCGTTGCATATATTTCTCATCCCTTTGCATAGCACAAACTTAGTATTTAGAAAGAGAATTAAAAAAGTGTTCCTTGCTTTTGTATGTTTGTAGTATGAAAAATTACAAAACCATAGCAGAGGAGTATACAGCACAGCTTAATGCGCTATATGATGTGGAGGAATCCAAACAACTTTTCTACATGGTTTTCAGTTCACTTACGGGCAAGCCACGCATTCAATACAGTCTGATGCAACAGGAGTTAATCTCCACAGCAGCAGAAGAGCAATTTATGGCAATCCTCAGGGATCTGCGAACTGGTCGTCCGATTCAACATATTCTAGGAGAAACGGAATTTTATGGGACTACATTTCTAGTTAATGAACATACTTTGATTCCAAGACCAGAAACCGAAGAACTAGTAGACCTTATCGTGCATACCCACGCCTCAGAAACAGGCTTGTCGGTGCTAGATGTAGGAACTGGCTCAGGCTGCATTGCCATCAGCCTTAAGAAACATCTTAAATCAGCGAATGTTAGTGCTGTAGACATATCCTCTGAGGCAATAAGCATTGCCCGAAAGAATAGTCTTGCACAGCAGGCCGAGGTAAACTTTATCTTAGCGGATATCCTCGAATGGGATAGCTTTTTCCAAAGTGACCAGCAGTATGACGTTATTGTAAGCAATCCACCTTATATTACCCCGAAAGAGCAGCTGGAAATGCATGAAAATGTATTGCGTTTTGAACCCCATACGGCACTATTTGTGGAAGAGCAGGCACCACTCCTATTCTATGACGTTGTTGCCGATCTGGCCAAGAAACACCTTAAGGCAGGAGGTTCATTGTATTTTGAAATCAATCAATACTTGGCTGCACAAACAGTTGACTTACTCCTAAAAAAAGGCTTTTCAGGAGTAAAACTGTATCAGGACATCAATGGAGCGGATAGAATGATCCATGCCAAAGGAAATAAATAATAATTATTCAAGCTGAAAAACAGTAATTTAGCCTTAAAGTGGAAAAATAATCGTCCAAATAGTTGACAACTATCAACATTTTCCACACCTTTGCATCACTCCAAACAACGAAGGAAACTTCGAAAAACGTTAAAGAGTACGATTCTGTAGCTCAGCTGGTAGAGCAATACACTTTTAATGTATGGGTCCTGGGTTCGA
>JASLCA010000401.1 GCA_030146225.1 Sphingobacterium sp.
ATAGAGGCCGAAGCTTATGCCCAAAAAGGTTCAATCGGAGAAGCCATAAACAAGCTGTATACCCTACAAGTTTTGCGGGATCCAAAAGCAGAAAAGATGAATGCTTCTGCCACAAAGGATCAAGTGATCGATGCAATCTTACTCGAGCGCTCCAAAGAACTGTATGGAGAAAATGGCGGCCTGTACTTTGATTATAAGCGTTTGCAGAAAGATTTTAGCCGTACAGGCAATCATCCGAACAAGGTGAATATAGCAGCCAAAGATGTACGTTGGGTATTTAAAATTCCACAGAAGGAAATGGATGCCAACGATGCCTTAGTAGCAGCAGACCAGAATCCATAATTCAATTTCAATTATATTTTTAACCTATCGTCGCCAAAAGGCTGGCGATAGGTTTCTTTATTAAACAAAAAATAATGCAAAAAATCTCTTTTAACGTGTTTTTCACGATGCTCTTTATCCTAAGTGCATTCCAAGGAGCACGCGCACAAAAGTACCCCATTGACACCCTGCAATTCCAAGGGACAGACAAGCAGATTGTCAACCTAGTAATCCTAGGCGATGGCTATACACAAGATCAGATGGGCGACTTCCATGAGGATGCAAAGCGCTTTACCGATTACTTCTTTAAGACCGAGCCCTTTAGACAGTACGCCAACTACTTTAACGTCTATGCCATAAACACCCCATCCCAAGAGTCAGGCGCAGTACACAGCTGCACCGCCGATGATTGTCCAAAGGTAGAGCATGGACATAAGGATCTTCCAGCCCGCTTTAATGAGTTTCCAAAGCGCATAGCAGTACCCGTTGCCAATCCAAATACTATGTTTGGAAGTAGCTTTGATAACTATGGCTTACACCGTTTAGTAATTCCTCAAAAAGCAGATGTAATAGAGCGAGTTTTAGCCGACAATATCCCCAATCATACACAGGTCGTTATCTTGGTCAACTCCCCATTTTATGGCGGTTCAGGCGGAAAGTATGCAACAGCCACCGTCAATGCATCCAGCAATGATATTGCCGTACATGAGATCGGACATTCCTTTGCCATATTAGCTGACGAGTATTGGGCAGGCAATCAATATGCCATAGAAGGTCCAAATAGAACCCAGCATGCAGATCCAAATGAAGTGCCTTGGAAGCATTGGTTAGGCGTAAATGGCGTAGGCGTCTATGGATATGGTGGCAGCAAGTCTCCAGCCCAATGGTTTAGGCCACATGAGTTTTGCAAGATGCAATACCTAGTAGCCCCATTCTGTAGCGTTTGTCAAGAGATATTTGTAGAGACCATTCATCAGAAGACCAATCCCATCGCCAGCGTACGGCCATTAGCAGATAAGCCGTTAGAAGCCGATTCGGTACGCCTATTTGCGTTGAATCTCTTGAAGCCATCCCCAAATACATTGGCTGTAAAATGGTTTTTAAATGACGCGCTTATTGCCACAAATATAGACTCGATCTACCTTAACTTAGGCATGCTAAACCTAGGCGCAAACAACCTGCGAGCAGAGGTAAAAGATACCACAGACTTGGTGCGTAGCCCTGAAAAGCAAGTGTATCAATATGCCGTAAAATGGACCATAAACAATGCCCTCGTGCGGGAGCTAAAAAGCCCACAATCCACCTGGGGAGATAGCCTACAAACCTGCTTCAATGGACATCAAGCCTTAACCGTTAAGCAGCCCGAAGCAGGCATGCAGTACAACTGGTACTTAGCAGAGCAAGATACCAAGCCCTTTGCAACAACCTCGAATCTAGTAACGCCGAAGTTGACAACGGATCAAACCTATTACTTAGAAAGTGTTTGGAAAGACAAGACCTCCAAGCGCGTCCCAATACATGTACAGTTGCTGCCAGAGATAGCAGCCCCAAAAAGCTATAAGCTAGCCAAGCAAAAGGGAGGCAAGACGCTGCGCATAACCCTGAATGAAAAAGTAGACAAGCGTTACAGCTTCCTATGGAAGAATGCTGATGGCAGTATCTTGTACGAGTGGGATGAGTTTAGCGGCGAATTTTTACGTACCGGAAAGTTTAACAATGTTATGCAGGTGAAGCTACCAGAAACAGCCACAAAAATTACAGTGCAAAAGGTAGACAATGAAACAACCTGTATTAGTGCGCCATTGATTATTGAATTAAAGTAAAATTCAAACCTATTTTACGTTATTCTGCATAGTATCATTGTAGATAATGATAAAATAGGTATATTGTTAACTAGTATCTGTTAATAATTATTGCACAACAATACCGAACTTTATATAAAAAAAAGAAAAGCTATGTTGAAAGGATTTTTTAATGTTCCAGTTCCAACGAACGAACCCGTGTACACCTACGCACCAGGAACAAAAGAAAGAGAATTATTACAAGCGGCTATTGCAGAAGCAAGAGCACAAGAGGTAGACGTTCCTATGTATATCGGCGGCAAAGAAATTCGCACCGATAAATTAGGAGACCTAACGCCTCCGCATGATCATAAACATATTTTAGGTCGTTACCACAAAGGCGATAAAAGCCATGTAACAGCAGCCATTGATGCAGCATTAGCAGCCAAGGCTGATTGGGAAAACCTACCATGGGAGCAACGTGCAGCAATATTTTTAAAGGCAGCAGAGTTGACTTCTTCGAAGTATCGTTACAAGCTAAATGCAGCAACGATGTTAGGACAGTCCAAAAACCCATACCAAGCAGAGATAGATGCGGCATGTGAGTTTACAGACTTCTTGCGTTTCAACGTAGCCTACATGAGTGAAATCTATGCACAGCAGCCACCAGCCAATAGCAAGGGCGTATGGAATAGAGTAGAGCAGCGTCCACTAGAGGGATTTGTATTTGCTTTGACACCATTTAACTTTACAGCGATTGCAGGTAACTTGCCATCATGCGTAGCCATGATGGGCAACGTGGTTGTATGGAAGCCATCTAATACGCAGATCTATTCTGCAAATGTATTAATGGAGATCTTTAAAGAAGCTGGCGTACCAGATGGCGTAATCAACTTGATCTACGTATCGGGACCAGAAGCTGGAGATGTTATCTTCAATCACCCAGATTTTGCAGGTATCCACTTTACCGGATCTACAGGCGTATTCCAAGATATTTGGAAAAGCATTGGTACCAATATTCACCAGTACAAAACATACCCACGTATCGTTGGCGAAACAGGTGGTAAGGACTTTATCTTAGCGCATCCTTCAGCTGACTTAAAAGTCTTAAATACAGCCCTAGTACGCGGTGCATTTGAATACCAAGGACAGAAATGTTCAGCGGCTTCCAGAGCATACGTACCAGCATCCCTATGGCCAACATTAAAAGGCATGATGGAGAAAGATATGAAATCCTTCAAAATCGGTGGAACAGAAGATTTCAGCAACTTTATCAATGCGGTGATCGATGAGAAAGCATTTGACAAGATTGCCAGCTATATCGACCGTGCAAAAGCATCAAATGATGCGGAAGTTGTGATCGGTGGTGAGTACGACAAGTCAAAAGGCTACTTTATCCATCCTACCGTAATTCTTGCAAAAACGCCAGATTACGAAACCCTATCAGAAGAACTATTTGGCCCCGTATTGACAATTTATGTCTACGAGGACAGCAAGTGGGAAGAGACCTTGACATTGGTAGATAAAACCTCTATCTATGCCTTGACAGGAGCCGTAATCGGACAAGATCGCTATGCAGTAGATCAAGCAACCAAAGCATTACGTAATGCAGCGGGTAACTTCTACATCAACGATAAGTGTACAGGAGCAGTTGTAGGTCAGCAACCTTTCGGGGGCGCAAGAGGTTCCGGAACAAATGATAAGGCAGGTTCAATGATCAACTTGTTACGTTGGGTATCTCCACGTACAATTAAAGAAACATTTAACCCAGACACAGATTACAAATACCCATTTTTGGGTTAATCCAAAAATACAATAGGAGAGGTTGCCCCTGCCTAGGGCAACCTCTTTATTTAATAACAAATTGGCCAGTTCCCCGAGGAGCCATTTTTAATGTCAGAATGATGAAAAATCCAGAAAATCGTAAGCCCATTGAGTTTACGGTACCAGCTCATGGTGAGGGCGCATTTTACAGCATGGTCGACATAGGTGCTGATTTCTACGGCTATTACCATCGTC
>JASLCA010000006.1 GCA_030146225.1 Sphingobacterium sp.
AAATCTGTTGATACAACTTTAAAAAGTAAATTAGTGAATGAACATAAAAGCCGCACAGGCTTAACCCCTACCGCTCCACAGCGCAGCAAACAAGTAGCAGCGAGCTCTTCCTCGGCTACAGAAAACATTAGGCGAATTCTGGAATTGGACCGCTTGAAAAAGCAGCAAAAAGAAAATATGGCGCCCGAGCACAGCATGCAGATGGCTACAGAAGCCTATACACCGCTGCCTGGACGCGAGTCGAATCAATCATTTATTGCAGGAATAGGCTTGTTTATTGCCGTAATTATGAGTTGTTACTGGCTGAGCCCCAAAGATCAGCTATTCCCTATAAACCCGAGTGCACTGCACATGGCCTATCTGAGCAATCCCCAAGACATCCAAAGGGCTAGTCTCCTATAGCCTATTAAAGCCCTTAATCGCAAGGCCGCAGCCATGCCATACAGGTGACAAAAGGGTTCCCGCGAAAGAGAATAGCTTAAAAAAGTAATTGATCCGCCTTTAACTTATGAAATAATGCGATCACACCAGGCACTTGTGCCGCTTCCAGGAGATAGCTTGGGTAATCAAAGAATTGCACTGCAGCAATCTCATTACTAGGCTGAATAGGCTTATTCAGTTTATACAAATAACAATCTTGCTCCATCTGTATATTGACATTTTCACCAAAGGCAGGAGCGCTAATATGGGTATAAAACTGGAGCTCATCAGCTTCCATCTGTAGGTTAAGCTCCTCCTCTACCTCTCTTAACAAGGCTTGCACAGGGGTCTCTAAAGCATCCAACTTGCCCCCAGGCAGGTACCATGCTTTTTTATTATTGCTATAGGCCAAGAGAAGTTTATTATCCTTTATTACGACCAAACCCACTGTTGGGAGGATGGTTTTAACGCTTGAGGGCTGAAGATTATTCATATACTGTATATTCCTTGTAAAGACACAAAACTAGGAGTTTAAACCTAAATAACGTAGCTTTCGGGCTAGAAATACAAAGATTTAAACCTCCTTGGATAAATCGCCCTTACTGCTACTTGTCCGCATACTGCGGCAGCTAGCCAGCAATTGATTTTTTATTATCGCTTAAAGTTTACACTTTTGCCTTAGACCGTCTTGAAATCACTATGCTACACGTTACCTGCGCTATTATACAACATCAGGGTAAAATCTTGATTTGCCAAAGATCAGCTAAGATGAAACTGCCCTTAAAATGGGAATTTCCTGGCGGTAAAATTGAAATCGGGGAATCCAAAGAGGCTTGTATTGTCCGAGAGGTGAAGGAGGAATTAAATCTAAGCATACAGGTAATACAAGCATTAACTATGGTCAGCCATAGCTATCCCGACTTCTCCTTATGCCTTTACCCCTTTATCTGCGAACTTATTGCCGGAGACTTAAATCCGCTAGAACATGCACAGGTACACTGGGTTGCCAGCACCGAACTTCGCAATTATGATTGGGCAGCTGCTGACATCCCTATTCTAGAGGAATACTTAGCATTAGAAGTTTAAGCGATAAGCCCAGCTCAATTAAAATAGAAGGGGCTTTAGCATATCCTAAAGCCCCTTCTGCTCAAGATCAGAATTTAGTTTTTCAACAATTCGGCAAGCTTCGCCTCTAGAGCTGCTCCCCGTAAGTCAACCGCTAAGATCTTCCCATCAGGTCCAATCAGAAAATTTTGTGGAATACCCCGTACTCCATAAAGTGTAGCGGCTTCATTTTTCCAACCTTTTAGGTCGCTTAACTGCGTCCATTCCAGCTTATCCTCTTCTACCGCCTTAAGCCATTTATCCTTCGCATTCGGACTATCCAAGGAAACCCCTAATACGGTGAAATTTTTAGCCTTGTACTTATGGTAAGCAGCCACAACATGTGGATTTTCAGCCCTACATGGACCACACCAAGAAGCCCAAAAATCCAGCAGTACATATTGACCTCTAAAATCTGACAGTTTCACAGGCTTGTCATTGGGATCATTCTGCGTAAAATCTGGAGCTAGAGCCCCTACTGCGGTTGCTTTTGCGGCCAAGATTCGCTGCGCCATAAGCTTCCCAGCAGGAGCATTTTTTACCTGCGCACTCAAGGCCTCATAGGCAGGCTCCACTACAGCCAGATCCAGCTGATAGCCCGCCACATCTTGCAAGGCTAAGAGACTAGCATAGGAATTTGGATTGCTGCGCAAATACGCTTTCTGCAAGGCCAGCTTCTGCTCGGCAAGCGGCTTAGACTGGCTTCTGATATTTTCATAAAACTTCTCATCTGCACGCTGCTCTTTGGTCGCATTGCCCCATACTGCATCCAAAGCCTCCATCGCTTGGCTAGGACCAGCAATATGCTTGCTATACTGCACATAGTCCAGCGCAGTCTGCGGGCCTGCAAGTTGAGCATATTTAATAGAATCTTTGGCCGTCAGCTGGAGATTGCCGCCATCCACATACAATTTATAACTGTCTACTGCGCCCGCCTGCTGCTGCTTAATAGGTTCCGCAGGCTTCAGCTGTAAAGTCATTAAGGTAGGTCCATTGACCTGCCCAGCAAAGCTAAAGCTGCCATCTTTCAACAATACAGAATCCCGTACAGCGGCATCGGCTGTTCTATAGCTTAAAAAAGCCAGTGTAGGGCTAGACCGTTTCGATAGCTTTACAGCTATCTTAAAGTTTTGTTCCTGCGCCATCCCAATTATTGGAAGGGCTAAGATTGCGGTAAGGAGTATCTTATTCATAAGGTATAAATTATTAAAAGCAATAAAAGCCTTATGTACCCAAGGCGGTACATAAGGCCGCTAATAAAGCTATAGAACAGTATTATTTAATAGGTAAATAAGGTTCCGTATTTAAGGGCAAGCCCCAACTCGGATTTAAATTGATTGTAGGATTGTTAATCTGTAGGGTAAAGAACTTAGAGTTTACCTCAGCCGAATAGCTTTTGCCCGCAACCACATGTTCAATCTTGGTTTTAGACCAAGGCTTGCCCGTATCAAGAGCTAAACGCTTAATATCCAATGTGCGTTGAAAGGTTCCCATCGGCAACTCTCTTCTACGCTCTTTTAAGATTTCTTCCAAGAGCGCATCCTGACCTAGACTTCCCCCATTTGGCAGAATAGCCGCTGCCGCACTGTAACGATACTTTCTAAGCAAGTTGAGATCGCTCAAGGCGGCTGACAAATTGTTTAAGCGCGCATTTGCTTCAGCCTTCATCAACAATAACTCGGGATATGTTAAGCCCTGGGTAGCCACCATCTTCCGATCTCTATAATAATAGCGCTGTACCCCATCGTCAAATTTAGCCCCAGCAACCGTAGTAGAATAGCCTAAGGATTTTAATGCAAAAAGCTTAAAACGCTGGTCATTATTTTGATCAAAAAGACTTAAGAACTCTGCTGATGGGTAATGCGCAGAACTGTTAGCTGCCATCCTATACAATAGAAACTCTCGGTTGTCCGTTTGATTTATGAGATTGTCTTGTCCGATCAGCTCCAAACCAACCTCTACATCCGTACCTGGGGACGGTGAAGCATTGGGATCTGGCTTATAATAGAACTTATTGAAGTCATAAATTAGATTGTCCACATTTCCACGGCTTCCCACTGCCTGCGCCCATGCCAGCTCGGCATATTTGCCCATATTGACCCAGTCTCGCTTAAACATATACAACTGTGCTAACAAGCCATTTACGGCTGTTAAGCTCGCTCGAGTTGGATTTCCAACTGTGGCTGGGGCTGTACTTGCTTCCAATAAATCCTGTTCAGCTAAAGTCAAAATCTCCTGCGTACTGGACAACTCGGGATTAGCAATAATAGGCGAGCTATTCTTACGATACGGCAATACCTTGGTATCATTTGCAGCAGATGGGTCATACATTGGGCCATAACCTAATGCCCCCAACATATAAGACCAGGCTCTACCGGCCTTAGCCTGAGCCATTAAGATTTTACCCAAATCACTGTTGTCAGCCTTCAGCGTAACAACCTCATCAATAACGGTATTAAAAATTGCAGTGGCCCGGTAAATACCCATTTCCCAAGTGTACTGGGGTTTATTTGGATCTGTATAGGGCGTATAAAATGTATAGGCCGCATAGCGATCAACATTTGGATGTGTACTCAGGTACAAATACTTCTGTTGATTGTCCGAGATCCTTAAGTTATCCCCTAAAAAGGCATAGAAAGAACCACGATTATTGTCAATAAAATGATAATCAATACTGCGGGTATTGTTTAATAAATTTTCTAAATCTTCCACCTTGCTTGGAATCAATTGTCCAACAGGCTTTACATCTAAGAAGTCCGTGCAAGCGCTATTTAGCAATAGACCTGAGACTAATAATGCAAAAAATATTTTGTTCATAATTGAATATTTAATAATGATTATAAACCAATGCGTAGACCAATAAAGAACTCCCGTGGCAATGGCAAATTGGTATACCCCTGCTCAGTAGCCGTACCTGTTCCATTGGTTAGGTTAACCTCTGAAGTTTCCGGATCGATATCTACCCCTTTAGCGGTAATTCTAAATAAATTACGGCCTTGTAGGTACAACTGGGCATTAGCTATGCGTAAGGACTTAGTCCATTTACTTAAGTCATAGGATAGCGTTACATCTCGTAATTTCGCATAACTAGCATTGCCAACTAAAGCATCTACATAAGGGAAGTCAAACATGTCCATATTCCAAGATTGCAATACAGGATAGATGGTATGCGCCTCATCACCTGGCTTTCTCCAGCGCTCACCTACATGCCGGTTCTGAATATTAGACCCTACAAAGGCATCCTTACGATATTTATGACCTAGTTTAGCAATAAACATAAAGGATAAGGACCAGTCCTCATACTTAACACGGTTGGTCAAGGCTAAGTCCCATTTTGGACGGAAAGTACCTTGATAGACCACATCGCTGATAGCTGCATTGGCAATAAGCACTTTCTCATTGGCCGTATTGTAAATCTGAGTTTGTCCCTTATCATTTAATCCCGCAAAACGGTAGCCATAGATGGCTGCTGCTGGATAGCCTGCGGACAAGATACCTTGCGGACTCGTATAGCTCGAAGGATACTGTCTATTAACATTATAATGATTTACCTTATTGTAGTTGTATGCCAGGTTTGGGGCTATAGACCATTTAAAATTATCCTGATTTACAATACGCATGTTTAAGCTTAATTCAATCCCATGGTTACTCATCTCACCCACGTTTTTAACCAGTGAAGTAAAGCCCAAAGTTGGATCAATTGCATCATTAGCCAATAAATCCGAACTTTTCTTATTGTAGTAGTCTAAGCTACCTTCTACGCGATTATTAAACAAGCCAAAGTCAATCCCGATGTTGGAGATAACTGTCTTCTCCCAACGCAATTGATTATTAGGAGGCGAGGCAATGCTATAAGAAACTCCACCGGTACTTGGCGTATACTGACCAGCAGCTAAAATAAGATACGGTCCATTATTTAAGGAAATATTTCCATTTATACCGTAAGATCCCCGAATGAAAAGTTTATTCACAAGGCTGCTTTCCCAGAATTTCTCATTGCTCAGCTTGTAGGTACCACCCAAAGACCATAAAGGCTTGTAGCGGTATTGTTTATCTGTACCAAAGAAGTTGGTCAAGTCCAGACGCATAGAACCACTTAAGATAAAGCGATTGTCATACTCATAAGAAGAATTGGCATACCAAGAAACAAAACGATTGTCCCCATACTTAAACTCCCCATTGGTAATTCCACCAAATGTGGAAGGGAACAACATATCTGTAGTATACAGACCACCTGTATAATCCTTAATATTCACAGGAATAAAGGAACCTGCAGAAGGATTGTAGCCTAATCGTGTGGCCAACTGATTGTTGTCAAAGGTAATCTTCCGAATTTCATTCCCAAAAAGCGCATTTAAGCGATGCTTAGTACCTTGAAAATCCCGCGCATAGTTAAGCTGTGAACGCATAGTCCAAGACTCGCTAATATTTCTATACTCATTGACAACAGCCCCATCAGGGAAGTAGTGATTCGCTTTATTTGCCTTAGAGGTGGCATCATTATAGGCTACGCGTACCGCGAAGGCATCAGCCCCTTGAACCCCTTTAATTAAGCTGCTTCCACGAACCCAGTTTCCACCGACCTCCGCAGTTAAGCCTTCCAGCAGTTGAGCCCTTACATAACCAGTAATCCTAGCTGTAAACTTCTTTGTGTCAAATTGATTATCATAAATATCTTGTATCGGATGATAATCCCACGCCTTCATCCCAGGGGTATTCTGATAGGTTTTCACCTTGTATTGACTTATCCCCCAGATGGAAGCTGGATCGCCATTTTCTGCCCACAGATCTGTATAGGGTCTTAATAAGGAGTTTCCTGAATAAGAAGTCAAATTTGAAAAGTGATTGCCAATATAAGAAGGGCCAGAAGAATTGTTCACGAGCATATAACTCGCCTCCGTATTATCCACATTAAAATTAGCGGAAGCCCCAGCAGTCAAGAAGGAAAATGGTTTCCACTCGTTTTTCAAATCAAAAATAATGCGTTTACCAACGTTATTCACAAGGTTTTCACGCGTCCCTTGGTAGTTTACTGCAATATTGTAATTGTATTCTTCGGAACCACCTGCAATCCCCAAGTTATGCTGATTAATTATTTTCTTTCTAAAGAAGGCGTCTTCAATCTGCTTTTTACCATCAATATTTCGCAATGCATTGATTTCAGCCATAGCTTCAGACTCTGAAATCTTCTTCTCCCGCACCTGCATAAGGAGATAGGTCACCCGACTCATTACCGAAGTACTTAAGGTAGAAGGTCCATTGGGATTTTCATTAAAGAGATCAATCTCCGCATCAATAAAATCCGAGGAGGATGCCCGATTTAAGTAATTTAAATCTGGCTTAGCAATAATACTTACAAAGCCTGAATAGCTAACACGTGGCTTACTATTTCCGCCAGACTTTGTTGTAATAACAATAACCCCATTGGCCGCGCGCGATCCATAAATAGAAGCAGCAACACCATCCTTCAATACAGTGATGCTAGCGATATTCATGGGATTTATATCCTCAATACCGCCTTCAATGGGATAGCCATCTACAACCACCAAGGGTGTCTTTTGGGCATTGAATGTAGATACCCCGCGGATTTCAATATTTCCGGATTTATCAATAACCACACCCGCTGCTTGCCCCTCTAAAGCACTCTTTAAATCCGTTGTGAGTTTGGATTCCAATTGTTCTCCACTGATATGGCTAAAAGAGCCTGTCATACGCTCTCTTGACAAATTCTGATACCCCGTATTTACCCGAACCGTAGTTTCTTCAATGGTACTCTGACTAGGCGTTAAAACAATAGTTCCCATACGCAGTTGAGCGGGCAAAGTTTGACTTACATAGCCCAAATAAGAGATCACTAAGTTTTGCGTTAGCGCCGATGCAGGCAAGTTAAATTCTCCATTTACATCAGTCACGGTACCTTCTTTTTTACCAGCCACAGAGATGGTGACCCCAACTAAGGACTCGCCCAACTGATTGGTAACCTTTCCACGGATTACCTGTTGCAAGTTCTCCTCGACAGAAGCGGCTATTGTAGGAATATTATGGCTATTGGTAGCTTGCACCGCTAAAGGCTTATCTTTTACCTTAATAAGATTATCCGAAACCTCAAAAGCTAAGGGATACTTCTCCGAAATTTCGTGCAAGGCATCTGTCAAAGGACGATTATTAAAGGCCACCGCGATCTTCATCTGAGGATCTGTCAGCTTAGCAGTCCACAGGTAATGATAGCCCGTTTGACGATTGATCTCCTGAAAGAGATTACGATAGCTCAGGCTACCTTTTTTAAGCTGTATTTTTTGCGCATAGGCATATGCATTTACACAAAAGAAACTAAAAAACAAGCTTAAGATCCCTAAAAGGCTCACCTTATACCCAAGCTTAAAAGCGGGCTGTAATTTAGCTTTACGCGGAGTCGACTGCGCATTTGGCACAGCACGGCTTGGCAAGACTAAAAGCTTAGTCTTCCCTTCAATTTTATTTTTCATTAGTTATGGTTAGTGATTATAAATTGTGCTTTGTAATTTCATAAGTCCGTGGGCAACGGTATAATGCCCCACAAGTAGAGTAATTATTTCACCATCTAAACAGCTCCTTTCTTTTTTAAGTAATTAATAAATTATTATTTTTCGACCTTCAACCTTAAATTTTATATTTCTAGACTCTTGCAGCAGCTCGAGTAAATCTTCCACCGAGGCATACCTAGGTAATATCCCCTCCACCACTTCAGCCTGCGCAGTTTTTTTACGGAATTCATAATCCAAGTCATACCACCTGCCTATCTTCTGCATAACCGAAGCAAGCGGCTCGGCATTAAATACAAATTGATTTTTAGTCCATGCGATATAATTAAACGTATCTACTGTACGCATCTGAATATGCTCCCCCTGCTTATTAAATGCCTGCTGACCAGGACTTAGCAGCAGCATATTTTTAGCATTAAAATCAGTGGTAACTCCTACGGCTCCTTCTACAAGGGTAGTCTGGGTTTCTCTTTGTTCGGGATAGGCAGAGATATTAAAATGCGTCCCCAATACATGCACCGTTTGTCTAGGCGTCTTCACAATAAATGCTTGCGCTTTTTTATTTGGAAGCACCTTATGACTAACCTCAAAGTAGGCCTCCCCAACTAATTCCACAATTCTTTGCTCACCTGTAAAGCGTCTTGGGAACTGTATACTAGAGCCCGCATTTAGAATAATTTTGGTTTGATCAGCGAGTACAATACGGTATTCCCCCCCTTTGGGCGTAGCAATCTCCATCATCTGAGATTCGCCCGATGCAAGCTCCATGCCTTCCACCCCCGAGCCATCCCCATAGATTAAACTGTCCGAGATAACAATTTCCTGCTGCCCCTCACTCAAGGCTATGGTCGCGCCCCCAGCCAAAGTCAAGACAGCCTTATTGCCTCCAGGCAAAATCACCGCTTTCGGATAGCTGTATTGATAAATCCATAGCGCCAAGCCACAGACCAAGAGAACCGCAGCAGCAGCAGCCAGATACCTAAAGCGCTTACGGCTTTGCAAGCGTCGTGCTTGTTGGCTGGTCGCTTGAATGCGAGCGGTAACCTTAAGAAAAGCGTTATGGGCATCAAGGCTATCCAACACCGTTAAGTCTTGCTGCCAATTGGGGTTTTCGAGCGCAGCATTAAAAGCTTGCTCATGGGCAGGATTGGACCTCCGCCATATTTCTAATGTAAGCGTTTCCTGCGCTGTAAGCGCATTTAACTTGTACAAAGCAATTAAGCCTGCGATATCTTTAGGTAGCATGGAGAATGGTTCAGTTAATTATGTCCAACTTTCACCTAATAGAACAGAACTGAACTCAAGAATCTTTATAGAAAATTTATTAAAAAAAGCAGAACGCTCTTTTTCAGGGGATTAATTTTTAAAAAAGCCAGCTAGCATCAGGCTTATCAGGAAATAATCTTGGGATTTAAGAATTTCCCTAAGCAGATCTAAGCCCTTTTTCTTTTGCACATAAACTGTGGCTGCGGTAATATTTAATTCAGCGACCACCTCAGGCACGCTGTAACCTTCCAAGTATAAAAGAGCAATCACCTGCGCGCAACGATTTGGTAATTTTTTCAAGATATGATGCAACTGGCTAACAGTTTCGGCATAAACCATCTTTTGAAATTGCTCTGGATTAAGACCGATATCCATAAGGTCTTGTTTGAGGTAAGCTTCTTGATTTGTTAATAGGCGCCTATTTTTATCCAAAATATTAAGGGTCGCATTTCGAGTGCTGACATATAAGAAGGCGCTCATCCTTTGAAGTGAATCGAAGTCTTTTCGCTTATACCACAATTGCAGCAGGACATCCTGAATAACCTCTTCAGCCTCCTCTCTAGTAATCTTATACTGCATTGCAAAGAGGCATAGCGGCTGATAAAAACGTTTGAAAAGCCTTTCATAACCTAAGTCATCACCAGATTTAAAATTTATAAAACTTTCCGTATCATCCTTATTAAATATCATCTTTACGCGCCTACTAATTGGCTAAATTTAGTATAAAAATGCTTAAATCAAAAAACTTAAAGAATGAAATTGTAAAATAGCATAAGGTATTTCCCTAGTTAATCTATTAATTAACTATACATTAATCCAATTACTTGTTTTAGTCAACCACTAGCTTAAGTTTAAGCAAAAAAGCTACGGATAGCCTCTTTGCTTAAACCTTAATAATATGCGTTACTTACCAATTCCGCTGCCTAGCGCCATCACCGACTTATTCAGGTAGGAAAACAGCCCAGCCAAAACAATCCCAACTCCGAGCACAATAAATACATTATTGACCCCTATTCGGTCTGCTGCCCAGCCCGTCCCTAGCAGGCCAAACATGGTCGGCAGCACAGCGATGCTGTAGTACATGGAAAACACTCTCCCCATAACCTCCGGCTTAATCTCTTCTTGCAGCAAGCTCACAAAACTCGCATTGTATACTGCTGCCGCAATCCCCCCAATGGTTGTCATGCCTACAAATACCACAAACATGCTGGGGGATAAAAGTCCCGAAATGCTTAAACTCAGCCCTAGGGCAACCATGGTGGCATTGATCATCCCTGCCTTGGACCAAGTCGGCTTAAAGACGCCCAACATACTGCCCCCAATCAGCATTCCGACCCCCCAAACCATCTCCACAACACTCATCTCCCATTTGTCGCCTCCAAAATGACTTAATGTCAATAACGGAAACAGGACAGCCACAGGCATCAGACAAAAGGTAGCAATGGTAGAATAAAGAAATAACCAACTTAAGCCCCTATTGCTTAAAATTTCAGCAAAGCCGACCTTAAGATCGTTGGCAACCTGCTTAAAGCTGGTCTTTTGCTGTTCTGTTACATCGGGATTGGGAATAAAAACAAATACAAGCGAGGTAATAGCAATCAATGCGCCAGCAATATCCAACAATAAAACATTCCCGATAGACATTAAGGATATAGCCAATGCTCCTAAGGCAGGTCCAGCAATAGCT
>JASLCA010000007.1 GCA_030146225.1 Sphingobacterium sp.
TATTATCGGCAAGTCAAAGGATTTTTCATACTGCTCATAGTAGTCTGGAAGGGCTACATTAGCCTGCAAAGTTTTGTCTTTACTGTCTACAGCATCTTCAAAACGCATCCCGGGAAGGTCGTTAATCCCATTTACATTGCTCAGGGTTAAGGAGTCCCAACGATGCTGCCAGGCGCCGCCTGCCGCATATTCATCATCAAGTACTACAAAGCCTTTTCCAGGCTGTAAGCCCGCTCTCTTTAAGTGGTATGCAGCGGATAAGCCGGCTTGCCCTGCACCAATTACGACTATATCTACCTTATAAAATAGCGCAGGAGTAACCGCGCTGCTATTTGTCTCTTTATATTCCTTTGTCTCGGTTTCTGCCTTGTTCATGTCTATTTGCTTTAAAGCTGCCTATCCTGGTAACATCAATCACCCTCGCGCTTGCTGCTTGCTTCCTGCTGAAGCTTTTACTGCTTACTTGCTTGCTTGCTTGCTTGCTTGCTGCTGAGGCTTTTACTAGCCTTGCTCTAGCTGCTTGCTGCCCTCGAAATGCGACATTAGCTCTTAATGCCTGCTGAAGCAGCGGCTTCTTGTATGGCTCCGCATTCTTCTACTTTAAAGTTACAAAATGTCTTTTGTTTTTCTACTAAAGCTAGCCTACAAGGCTAATGGCTTGTTGCGATTTTAGGTCTCGGGCTTCCTTTTTTGCCAAATGGCAATTGCATCCTGCGGCGAGCTACCTACTATTGTAGCTGATTCGTTTAACAATTTGATATATGGCATTAGATATTTTAGTAGGGCTCCAATGGGGCGATGAGGGAAAAGGCAAGTTTATTGATCAGATTTGTCCTTTATATGATATAGTAGCGCGCTTTAATGGGGGCGCGAATGCAGGGCATACCATCTTTTTTATGGAGAAGAAGGTGACCTTACGGCTATTGCCTTCGGGCATTTTTTATGAGCATATTACCAATGTGCTTGGTTCTGGCCTGCTGATAGACCCTAGTCAGTTGCGGGCGGAGCTGGAAGCATTAGCTGTCCTATTTCCTACGATATCCTTTGCAGAGCGCCTGTTGATTTCTAGGAAGGCGCATCTCACACTACCCGTGTATCGTTATCAAGAGATTTATATGGAGGGCTCGGCGACTTATCGGAGCATTGGTACTACTAAAAATGGGATAGGTCATACCTGTGCCAACAAGGTTTTGCGCCAAGGCTTTCGCGTAGGCGATATCGCTGGCCCCAGTTTTATGCAAGAGGTGGATCAATACATGCGCCCTATTTATGATGACTTGCTCAGACTAGGGGTCGAGATGCCGAGTTATGGGGAGCTGCTAGCGCGCTTTGAAGCTGATATATTGTTTCTAAAGGGCTTGGCTATAGCCGATACGGAGCTGTTTCTAAATAAGGCCTTGCATGCTGGCCAAGCGGTTTTAGCAGAGGGTGCCCAAGCTAGCTTGCTGGATATTGATCATGGCACCTATCCTTATGTAACGGCCTCCAATACCCTTGCGTCAGCTGCCTGTACCAGCCTTGGGCTGTCTCCGAAGATGGTAAGGGATATCTTTGGAGTGACAAAGGCCTATTGCACCCGTGTGGGCAATGGACCTTTTGTAACGGAGATTGCGGGTGCGCTGGGGGATAGCTTGCGTGAAAAGGGAGGCGAGTTTGGTTCGAATACCAAGCGACCTAGAAGAATAGGCTGGCTGGACCTGCCTGCCTTAAAGTATGCAGCTATGCTAAATGGGGTGACCCAGTTGATTATTACCAAGGCGGATGTCTTAAATGATCTAGCGGAGATTCCCCTGTGTACACATTATGAGATCAATGGGGAATTGACTGACATGGCTGGGCTAGATCTTATGCAGCATACTGTTGTTCCGCATTGGGAAAACATGCGGGGCTGGTCCTGTGACTTTTCTCAGGTGGATTCCAAGGAGAAAGTGCCTGAAACACTACAAGCATATGTCGCTTTTCTGGAGGCTGAACTAGCTATTCCAGTTCAGTTCCTCTCGGTAGGGCCGGGACGCACGGAGAGTGTGGCCTTAAGGGATTAAGCGAAGGGCTTTTTCGAGCTGGCTAGATTATTGGACAAACTTCTTAAATTGCAGATGAATTTTATGGAGCAGCTTCAGCTTTTTCCTATATCGAAAGGCTGGCGGCTGCTCTTGTATTGGATTTAAAAAAATTGCTTAGATGACAGAACTAATAGCTTATGTAGAGAAATTTGGAAAGCTCAATCCCCGAGAGCAGGAGCTTATTCAAAATACCTTTCAGGAAGCGGAAATAGAAAAGGGAGCCTACTTTGTAGAGGGTGGCAAGGTCAGCCACCGGATTGCCTTTGTCCTGGAGGGGGTCTTTAGGTCTGTCTTTTACAACAAGACGGGGGATGATTTTACGCGTTATTTCACCTATGAAGGACGGTTTATTGGGGATTTACACAATTTTCAGTTGCAAGCGCCCTCACAGGATTTTGTGGAAGCCCTGACGCATGCCCGCGTGTGGTATATAAGCTATGAGGGCTTTTCTCTTTTGGAAAGGGAGATCGCAGTATGGCCACTTTTAATTAGCAAGCTCCAAGCATTTGTAGCAGAGAGCAAGCTGAAAATGGCCAGCTCTATGAAAAACTTGGAAGCCAAGGAGCGCTATGCCTTGTTCTTACAGCATTATCCTGGCTTGGCCAATCGGGTCCCCTTGAGTATGCTGGCGTCTTACTTGGGGATTACCTCATCTTCTTTAAGTCGTATTCGTAGAATTGCTTAATCTTTATAATGTTAAGCCCAGAATTTCTCCAGGTAAGCCATCGAAATCCTGATATTCTAGATGTGTGAAATTATTCTTTACGAGGATTTTGCGGGAAGCAATGTTAGCGGGATCGATTATCGCATGCAGCCTAAGCAGTTGGGCTTGGCTATGCGCAAGCTCTAT
>JASLCA010000029.1 GCA_030146225.1 Sphingobacterium sp.
AAAATTTCTAATACCTATGCATGATGGTACAGTTTACCAAATAGCCAACATTTGGTATGACGAGTTAAAGCCAAAAATAGAAAGGATTTATATTGAAGAATTCAAGCGGGCATGTCCAAAAATCAAAGGTAAGGTTAATATAAAGGATAGTTTTGAATAATGCGGTTATGAGAAATCTATGTGATCTGAACAGTTTTAATTATTTTATTAATAAATAGGTTGATGACGATGATATTCAAGAACTTAAAGATTTTGAAAGCATTCTCTAAAATTAGGTTAGTAGCTCCGAAATATGTTAAGTAACTTATTGGGTATTTCTTAATATTGAATGTATATAAATAAAAGCGATGTTAAAAGTTGGTTAAATATTTTTGTTAATTTTTTTTAAGATTTTCAAAGAATGTTAGTAATGGTATTAGGTGTTCGATTGAAATCCATCTCTCCCCACTGCGAGGAGCCGTCTAAAAAGGTAGACGAGTGCCCTGAGCATTGAATATTTACGTACCCTGCCTGTAGGGAGGTACGAATGAAAATAGCAAAAAACATGAGAGGCTGACCTTTTTTGGACAGCCTCTTTTTTCTTTCATATATGAGTAATCTTTTTTCTTGGATTTTAATCTAAAACTTTTCCAAGAGTAGCTTAGCTTGTTTTACGTCTTTTATATCATCATAAATGTTAGACCTTTGGCGTGCGCACCCTACTGGTAAAAGCTTCACTTTAGAGTGAGGCTTTTTTTTTGTTTATGTTTTTGCTGAGTCTCAGAAAAAACAAGTGCTCACCTAGCTATTATTCCTTTAGGAGGAATAAGTAGCAGGCATCGCTAGCTGTAGCGTAAAGGCTCAATTATAGGGTTTTTCAGGAACGCGGAAATAGGGGTAATTAAAAAGGCTTCAGACAGCTTAGTATGACCTAAGATGGCTGAAGCCCGTTGCACTTATGAAATAACGTATTTTTATTACTAATTGAGTTACCGTATAAAGAAGTTCAGCGGTAGATTGATATTTAGCGAAGTTGTAAAGCCATCTAGCTTTTTAAAGCCTGATTTTTGGTTAACATCAATCCCATAGCCAAATCCTAGGTCAACCATAGACATTAAACTGACGCCTACCTTTGGGGTAATCGTATAGGGGGTAGCCTCTACTTTTAAAAAGGGCCAAGCCAATACATTGCCTAAGTAATAGGTAAAGCCGATTTCTGGAATAATATGCGTTTTGCCCATCATATGGGTCAAGTTGGCGCCCGCATCGATCTTCATGTATTGATGGTCATTGGGTTCAAAAAGCCCCCAGCCAGAGAGTTTAAAGAAACTCCCCCTCTGGTATTGATACCCAATAGATGGGCCCCATATCCACGAGTTTCCAGTTTTAGTCGCGGGTGCAGGATCTTGAGCTAAAGCAGTTAACGCTGTAGTAATTGCTAGTAGCGAAAGAATAATTCTCCTCATAGTAAGGCGTGTTTTTGTTTATGCTAATTTACACTTTTTTATTCAAAACTTAAAGCATTACAGCCTCGAGTGACTTTAAATCAAAGCAGTTCTGAGGAATATTTATTCAATTCTTAACCGCATATTTATAGGCATTTAATCTTTTTTATTTATTTTTGAATAAACATTAATGCGCTAGATATGAACTCGCTAATACTTAAGAAAACCTTCCTGATAAGGCTTTTTCTACTCATGACCTTTGGTCTAAATATACATGCCTATGCTCAATTTGGACGGATAGGGGATGCGGTAAATAAAAACCTTGGTAAGGTAATAAACAGTAAGTCGCTAAAGCTTTTGAATACCGAGCCTATAAGCACAAAGTTTGCGGATTGTGATCAAAGCAATATACTGCCTGTAGACTTTGGAAAGGATTCTGTAAAGCAGCAGCTCTGCAATTTAAGGACGGATTATAACAAGATTACCGGCTTTAAATTAAAGCCAGGCTTTTATACCGGAACCTTTAAAAGCTTTTGTCTACAGGCGGGCACTTATGGGCCATCCAAAGGGGATGGCTATCTATATGCCCCCTTGGTAGGCACAAAAGAGCAGACTGCTAAAACCTTAATCGCCAATTGGGAGGCACATCCAGAGATTGAACAGTCTCATGTGCAACTGCTGTTGTGGGCCTTGCTTGCAAAGACAAATTTTTCAAAACTCTCCAAAGAGTTGCAGGTGTCTGCTGCGCTTTTGTTGAATGACAAAGATTTGCGCGCCTTAGGGAGTTCTATGATTGATTTCCTTAGTGCAGAAGCACTGGAATCCGTAACGGCAAATCTGCCAGAGCCAGCCAAACGCCTAGTAGCCTTAGAGAATAAGATTCGAGGGCTTATGTATCAGGCCAATAGTTCCTATTCAGATGTAGAAAGCTTGGTGATGTTGGTGGGCGCAGCCCCCATAAATACGCAATTTCCAAGCGGAATATGGAGTTACCATCCTGAAGGTTATTATATCAAGTACTTGCCGAACAGTTATATCTCCACCAAGGTAGAGATCTATGTGCCAGCGCAGCTGGGAGAAATACATTATCTTCCTGTAGGCGATGTTGCAGTTCCAGCATCTACAGGCTCTCAACGACTTGGACAGTCCAATGTGCTTGTGTGTGAAAAGTAATCAGGATACCTACTGGCTTTAGCAATTTCTTAGTTAGAAAAAAGCCGTTGAATAGCAGTCGGCTGGCTGCTTGTAGCTAAACGCAGGTAGCCTAGGATTGCTATGTTGGAATTTTAGGTTAGGGGACTGCTCAGAATCCTTGGCGCTGCATTCGCCTGCGCCTTTTTCCTATTTAATCTAATGCTTATCTCAATTATATAAGAATAGGCTTGTCTTTTGTATTTCCGGATTGGGTTTTGAATAGGGCTATTGCCACTGCCTGCTAGGCTGGAAAAAGGCTCTGGTATAGCCTTGGTGCATATAATTTACAACTGGTATGCTCTGGTCTATTATTTTTCTATTTTTCTGCTGAAAATCTCCCTTGTATTTTTATCTTTGCTACCTTATTTATCCCTTGAAGATAAATATTACCTAAACCTAAACCCTTTTTACAAAAAATTATGAAAAACATTTTCAAGAGCCTCTATTTTCAAGTAGTTGTCGGAATCACAGTTGGTATTTTACTGGGCATGTATTACCCAGAATTTGCGATTAAGCTGAAGCCTTTGGGGGATGGCTTTATAAAGCTTATTAAGATGCTCATTGCTCCTTTAATCTTTAGTTCCATTGTAATTGGTATTGCTGGCATGCAGGATGTCAAGAAGGTGGGCAAGATAGGCGTTACCTCAATTATATATTTTGAGATTATGACGACAATCGCGCTAATCTTAGGCCTTGTCTTTATTAATTGGATTGAACCCGGGACTGGGATGCATATAGATCCCAAGACCTTGGATGCTAGTGCTGTGGAGCAGTATATAAAGCAGGCAGAGCACAACAGCACCATTGATTTTCTGTTGGGCATTATCCCCGAGAATGTCGTGGCTGCGGTAGCTTCTGACAATCTTCTGCAAGTCCTAGTCTTTGCAGTGCTCTTCGGAATTGGCTTGACCAAGATAGGTACTAAATCCGCTGAGCCTGTTATCACTGTGCTGCAGAGCTTCTTAAACGGCCTATTTGCAATGATAAAGATGATTATGTACCTAGCGCCTTTAGGGGCGATGGGGGCGATGGGCTTTACCATAGGCATGTATGGGCTAGAGGCATTATCATCCCTAGGCATGTTGATGATTAGTTTTTACCTTACTTGTGTGGTTTTTATTGTCTTTGTAATCGGGGCAGTATTGCATTTCTATGTGAATGTAAATGTATTTAAGCTACTGAAATATATAAAGGAGGAGTTACTAATCGTCTTGGGTACTTCTTCTTCTGAGTCCGCATTGCCAGGGATTATGCAGAAGCTTGAAGATGCGGGCTGTTCCAAGCCGGTGGTAGGCTTGGTAATTCCTACGGGTTACTCCTTCAACTTGGATGGAACTTGTATTTACCTCACTATGGCGGCAGTTTTTATCTCCCAGGCATTGGACATGCACCTTACCCTACAACAGGAGGTTTCCCTGCTACTCGTGCTTTTATTGACTTCTAAGGGGGCTGCGGGCGTAACGGGGAGTGGCTTTATCACGCTGGCTGCGACCTTGCCAGTAGTTGGGCATGTGCCGGTTGAGGCTGTAGGCTTAATTTTAGGGATTGACCGCTTTATGAGCGAGGCTAGGGCCTTAACAAATATAATAGGCAATGCAACTGCGACCCTGGTCGTGGCCAAGTATGAGGGGGCATTGGATACGGTAATGTTAAAGGAAAAACTAGGGTAAAGACACGCTATACCCATGGTGTAAAGCTGCCGTATTGCAATTTAGTAAGGACGTACGGCAGCTTTATTTTTACTCGATATTTTTAACAATATCAGCAATGAGGGGATAGGTGTTTTCATAGACCATTGCTAGGTCATGCTTATCAATCCAGCGGGCATCGGTAATATCCTCTTCCAATTGGGGGATTAATTTGGGCACCTTATTGACCCCCATTTCATACCAGTTGGTCTGTTTAAGGACCATCTTGCCGCGCATGCTATAGGTGTGATAGCTGGTTTCAACCTTCTGCCCTAGGTAGTTTATGGTCACGCCACACTCTTCCTCCACCTCACGTACGGCAGCCTCTCGCATTTTTTCATTTTCTTCCACTTTTCCTTTGGGCAAATCCCATTTTCCCAGCCTATGGATAAATAGATAATGCCCATCTGCATTTTTTACCAGCCCTCCAGCAGCCTTAATAATGTTTGCACTTTGGAGGATCTCCTTGAATATCTCCTCAATGTTGGGACCTATATAGAGGTAGCTAGTCTTTTTAGCGCCTTTAGCATTCGCCGTGTTGAAAAGTTTTTCAAGAATAATATCTTGTAAACCAATTGTTTGTGGGTTTTCAATTTTACGGGGAACGAAATCGGCTAAAATTAGCTGACATTCGTTCATATAAATTTTATAAATTTGCGCCATGAATAATTTAAATGAGGTTGAACAAAAAATTGCAGAATCCTTATTGCAAATTAAAGCAATAAAATTACAACCTAAAAACCCTTTTACTTGGGCTTCGGGTTGGAAGTCTCCAATTTATTGTGATAATCGGATTACTTTATCACATCCGTCCCTTCGAACATACATTCGTCAGAATCTAGCACAATTGATTCAAGATGAGTTTGGAGCGGTTGAAATGATATCAGGCGTGGCCACAGCAGGGATCCCACAAGGGGTGTTAGTCGCTCAAGATTTAGGCTTGCCATTTACTTATGTACGTAGCAGTGCAAAAGGGCATGGTCGTCAAAATCTAATTGAAGGCGAGATTGTAAGTGGACAACGTGTTGTTGTGGTAGAAGACTTAGTTTCTACAGGCAAGAGCAGTCTTCAAGCAGTAGATGCGCTGCGTGCGGCAGGTTGTAATGTGGTAGGTCTTGTGTCTATCTTTACGTATGGCTTTGATGAGGCAGTTCAGAACTTTGCAGATGCAAAATGTCCAATCTTAAGCCTTTGCGACTATGATTCCTTAATACAGGTAGCTGCTGCAAATAGCTATATCTTGGACTCAGATATCGAATTGTTGAAACAGTGGAGACGCGATCCAAGCAATTGGACAGGCGAATAATTAATCATAATCTTTTGCGCTATGACAGTTTTCAAAAATACTACGACCATCAATAAGCCAGTAACAGCGGTTTATAGCTTTTTAGCTGATCTAAACAATCATGAGCAGTTGATGCCAGACAACATCTATAACTGGACATCTACGGTTGATGAAGCACGTTTTACCATTCAAAATATGGCTAAATTGGCCTTAAAAGTCTCTGAGCGGGTAGTAAATCAGGAAATTGTATGTATCCCAGCAGAAGAAGCCCCCTTTGCACTAAGCCTACGTTGGACATTAGTAGAAGAGGCTGATGGCATCACAAATGCCAGCTTTGCTTTGGAAGCTGAGTTAAATATGATGATGAAGATGATGGCATCTGGACCATTACAAAAACTGGTCGATCATCAGGTCAATAGATTAAAAGAAATATTAGGATAAAAAATACTAAAGCTGGTCTCCAAAATGGAGGCCAGTTTTGTTTTACCGCCTTTCTCCCTTTCCCAGAGCCTTATTCCCCTTGAGCTTACTTTGGCCCCAGCGGCTTTCTACAGCAAAGGCTTGAATTTCAGGAGTACTTTCCCTAGTGAACATTGCTTTTCATTTTCGTTAAGAAAGTAGCCTAAGCTTTTGAGTCTTTAAAATATAGATTGAAAAGATAGGAATAATGTCAATTCTTTGTGCAGCTAGCAAGAAGACGAAAAGAGTTTTGTATTTTTGTGCTTCAAGTTTTTTAGCAATAAAATAGTAGATGAAATTACATTTAAAACGTCCTTTGGCTTTTTTCGATTTGGAAACTACCGGAGTGAATATTTCTATGGATAGGATTGTAGAAATAGCAATACTGAAAGTACTACCTGATGGAGAAGAGCAAGTCTTGACGATGCGTGTTCATCCAGAAAGGTTGATTCCTGCGGAATCATCCATGTTTCATGGGATTTACGATGAGGATGTTAAAGATTTGGCGCCATTTAAAGATAGAGCGCAAGAGGTTGCTGACTTTATTGGAGATGCGGATTTAGCGGGCTACAACTCAAATAAGTTTGACATTCCGATGTTGATGGAAGAGTTTTTACGAGCTGGGGTTGATTTCTCCTTAGCAGGTCGTTCATTTGTGGATGTACAGAACGTTTTTCATCAGATGGAGCAGCGTACCTTAAAGGCTGCTTACAAGTTCTATTGCCATGAAAGCTTAGAGAATGCCCATACAGCTGAAGCCGATGTGCGCGCGACCTACTACGTCTTAAAGGCACAGCTTGCCAAGTACGAAGGGGTAGCCTATGAAGATAAGCATGGAAATGTTACAACTCCTGTAGTAAATGATGTAGAAGCTTTGCATAAATTTACAAACTTAACCAACCCAGTAGATTTTGCGGGGCGTTTAGTTTACAATGCGGATGGGGATGCAACCATTAATTTTGGTAAGCATAAAGGTAGAAAAGTGACGGATGTATTTGATGTGGAGCCGAGCTATTATGCTTGGATGCAAAACGGAGATTTCCCACTTTACACCAAGAAAGTATTGGAGCAGCTTTGGACGGCACATAAAAGCCAGAAAAGAGAAGCTCAACAATTAGAACGGAAGGCAGCGGTTAAGCCACAACAGGAGGCGAAACCACAAGATACTAAAGCAAAAGAGCCCGTAAAGCCAATTACAACAGATATGTTGAAAGGCTTACAAGGTAAATTTGGAAAATAACAATTATAAAAGTAAAAATGAGTAATCAGGCAGAAATGGAGCACTTAAAGTGCGTTATTATTGGTTCGGGACCAGCAGGATACACCGCAGCAATCTATGCGGCAAGAGCAGATTTAAAACCTGTAGTTTATACAGGCATTGTTCCTGGGGGTCAGTTGACACAAACAACAGAAGTTGATAACTTTCCAGGCTACCCACAGGGTATCACAGGTCCGATCATGATGGAGGACTTAAAAGTGCAGGCTGAACGTTTTGGTACAGATGTGCGTTTTGGATATGCTACAAAAGTGGAATTCTCGAAAGATGGCGGGCTGCATAAAGTTGAGATTGATGGTTCTAAGTGGGTATCTGCTGAGACCGTTATTATTGCAACAGGTGCAACTGCTAAATGGTTGGGCTTACCATCCGAAGAAAAATATAATGGTTTTGGTGTATCCGCATGTGCGGTATGTGACGGCTTCTTCTTTAAAGGTCAAGATGTCGCTATTGTAGGGGCTGGAGATACGGCAGCTGAAGAAGCAACCTACTTGGCTAAATTATGTAAGAAAGTATACATGATTGTGCGTAAGGATGAATTTAAAGCTTCTAAAGCAATGGTTCACCGTGTAAACAATACCGCAAATATTGAAGTCTTGTTTAATACCGAGACCGAAGAGATTATGGGTAATGAGCAAGGCGTAAATGCTGTACGTGTAGTTAACAATCAGAGCAAAGAAACACGTGTTTTAGATGTAACTGGATTTTTCGTAGCCATTGGTCATAAGCCAAATACGGAGTTATTCCAAGGTGTATTGGACATGGATGAAACTGGTTACCTGATTACTAAATCGGATAGCACAGCTACAAATATCCCAGGCGTATTTGCTTGTGGAGATGTACAGGATCATGTTTACCGTCAGGCAATTACAGCAGCAGGAACAGGCTGTATGGCTGCACTAGAGGTAGAGCGTTATTTAGCAGCTAAAGAAAGCGGCGAATAATCCCCTTACTTAGAAAAAACAAAAAAGCAGGCTACTTATTAAGTAGCCTGCTTTTTTGTTTTGTTATTAATCAATAAATTGCTATTTTAGCGCACTCTTCGGGATGTAGCGTAGCCCGGTATCGCGCCAGCATGGGGTGCTGGAGGTCGTCGGTTCAAATCCGGCC
>JASLCA010000031.1 GCA_030146225.1 Sphingobacterium sp.
CATACATATAGACTGCCGATCCAGCTGTTAAGTCTCGATCAAAGAACTTATGCTTAGCATTTATATCCTCCAAAAGCCTGTATGCCTGCCCATCAAGCTCAACAACTTCAGCAGCATTTAGATCCTGTAGGGCAACAATCACATTATCACTTTTATCAAGCTTTAGTACCTTCATCATTTCTATAACTAATAAGTATTTTCTCTATGGAATTTGTTTCCAGTGCGCGCATAAGCTCCGCTATTAAATCCAACCAGCCTGTAAATCTGCTAAGATCAGTTCCCCATAAGCGATCCTCCGACAGGATGGCTGCTAAAGGATTAGGCGCATCTCGCCATATTTCCTGCATAATTAGCAGGTGGTCGCGATCGATAGTATCTTCCGCGGGCATTGTGGCTTGCCCTTTCATAAAATAGAGGTAGGCTGCAAAGCCCAAGGCTATATGCTTTGGGGGATGATTGTATAATTGATACCAGCCTTCAATAAGCGGTAGCACCCGGTTTCGGATCTTTAGGGTTATGTTTTGCGCAATAGCATTCCATTGATGCGCAAGAAAGGGGTTTTTAAAGCGGTCGATAAGCTTTGCAGCATATTCATCAATCGCCCTATTCGCAATTCCCTTGGCATGTAAACAAGGTTTGATTTCCGCTTGAATAAGGGATTGGAGGAAGCTTTCAAAGCTTGCTTGTGCTAAGCTGTCTTTTACAAACTCATGCTTGGCCAGCAAAGCTAGACCCGTCATTAAGGTATGTGAAGCATTTAAAATACGGAGCTTTATTTCCTTAAAATCCGCTATAGAGGCTTGCACAAAAACACCTGGTACTACTCTTGAAAAGCTTAATTCCCTTTTTACAAAATCTGAATCCGATTCTATAGCCCATAATAAATAGGGCTCTGCAGAGACCATTAAACTATCTTTATAGCCTAAGTGCTCAG
The DNA here is from genome assembly GCA_030146225.1 of Sphingobacterium sp. Lineage (GTDB taxonomy): Bacteria > Bacteroidota > Bacteroidia > Sphingobacteriales > Sphingobacteriaceae > Sphingobacterium. The sequence continues at coordinate 935 of JASLCA010000031.1, forward strand.
GGGTTAGTTTTCCGGGTACAATGCGGTCTACCAGTGTATTACAAAAGTAGGCCTCCTTTGCAAGCCAGTCGAAAAAGCCAGCTTCTAATCCCGCCTTTTTAGCCAGGCTAATTACAATGCGATGTAATGCTGCTCCATTATTGTCTATTAATTCTGTAGGCAGGATAATAATCGCAGCATTCGAAGTATTCTGCAAAGAGGTATAGCGTTGGTATAAATAAGCTGTAAGCTTCCCCGGGAAGCTTTGAGGTGGCTTCGCAAAGATATTATCTGCGACCTCAACAATACCAGCTTCGGTGGTATTAGAGATTACAATATTTACGCGTGGGTCAGTTGCCAATGCGAGAACGGCATCCCAATCCTTGGCCGCATCTAGCACGCCTGAAATACATGAAATTATATGATCTTCTTGATGCTTTTCCCCATTTAGCATCCCTTCTACACGCAAGCTGTACAAGCAATCCTGCCTTTCAAAATCAAGTATATCTCCATAAGGCCCAGACTTAATCAGCTGCACCCCGCCTTTAAAAACGCCTTGTTTATTGGCCTGATCAATACAATAGTCTGGCAAAGCGCGTAATAGCACCCCAGTCCCAAATTGTATAACCCGTGAGGGCAATACTAAGGCCTGTTCTTTACCTGTTTTCTGAAGTATGGCTTGTAGGTTGTTTCTATTTAAAAGCATAGTCATCAATACATTGGTTAAGTGTGCCATTAGGCATCATTACAAGATTAAAACTTTTTCGGCAGGATAAAAAAGTAAATCATCGGTAGCGTTTTCGCTTGGCAAAGACCGATAGCGTTATCGGTTTTTTAATTGCCCAAAAGATTGCAAAGTTTAAAGGAATCCTATTTCTTTGAAAGTATCAGCTCTTGATAATCAAATTATATTTAACCAAATAAAGTTATGATAGGAAAAAATCATATCAAGGAAATATCCCTAATAGGGATACTCTGTTTGTTCTTCTGTCTACAGGTCGGTTATTTACACGCACAAGTAAATGCTAGTCGTAAGCTAACCGTCGTAGACAAGGCCACTCAAACTGCTCTCGCAGGTGTAACCGTTACCAACTTAAAAACCAAAGTGTCAGCAAACACATCCAGCGAAGGCCAAGTACAACTTGCAGGAAGCCAAGGCGACCCTGTGCTTATTAGCCTATTGGGGTATGAACGTAAGACGGTGACCCTGACCACCGCACTCGACATGCGTGTCGAACTTGCTGCGCAAAGTGAAGCTATTGCGGAGGTCGTGGTAACAGCACTAGGCATAAAACGCGAAACGCGTGGATTGACCTTTGCCACTCAGCAGCTCGCTGGAGATGCGGTAAATGATGTCAGAGACAATAGTGGAAACCTGATGAGCAACTTGACGGGGAAGGTTGCAGGCGCCACTGTGACAACCTCTTCTTCAGGACCTGGAGCAGCCGTTCGCGTTGTATTACGAGGCAATAAATCTATTTCTGGGAATAACAATGCACTTGTAGTGGTAGATGGGGTTCCCTATGACAACACCGCAGGGACACAGGCAAGCGGTACCACGCCTAATTACGGCACAAGCGATGGCGCTGCCAATATAAATCCGGATGATGTAGAGTCTATAAATATTTTAAAAGGAGCGTCCGCAGCAGCCCTTTATGGGAGTAGGGCCGCAAATGGAGCTATTATTATTACCACCAAAAAGGGACGATCTGGTCGCTACCAGATTGACTATAATGGGAGCTATTCCATGGATCAGGTCAATATGCTGGCACAATACCAGAACAGCTATGGCCGAGGCAACGGCGGTCAAACAGGGGCTAACATTGGGGAGAGTTGGGGAGCAAAAGTGCCGACCAATCCCGACAATGTAAAAAGCGTCTTCGAAAACGGGGCTACTGTAAATAATACCATTAGTACTTATGGAGGGACTGATAAGATCAATGGTTATATGTCCTATTCAAACAACCAAATTGGCGGCATCACGCCTGGGAATAAGCTAAAGAGAAATAGTCTGAATTTGCGCCTAAATACGGAGCTTATTGATAAGCTGAAAACTGACGTTAAATTAAACTATGTTAATCAGCAGGTGCTTAATCGACCTAGATTGGGTGATACAGGCATGCCAATTGAAGCCTATATTATGCCGAGAGACTTGAGCGATGCGGAGTTGAATGATTATCAGGGGATTAATGCCGCAAATGGCGAGCCTGTTAGAAAATATTGGTCTGGCTCCTCCATTTATGACAATCCACTGTGGAGTTTAAACCGTACCTCAGTCAATGAGCATCGGGATCGGATTACGGCTTTAGGATCTATAAGTTACGAGCTTAGCAAGGACCTCAGCATCTTGGGAAGATATAGCTTTGATAAGTACACCGACGTAATGGATGGTTCATTTTTCGAGAGCACACAGTCGCTTGGCGATGTACGGCCGGGAGGTAAATATTATGAAACGCATACCCGCTATTCTGAGCAAAACTTTGACTTGTTAATCAATGGGAAAAATCAGTTGAACGCGGATATTCTCTTAACTTATAATGTGGGGACGAGCTTTCTAAAAAGATCGTACAATACCTTTCAAAACATGGCAAATGGCTTGTCCATTCCGAATCAATTTTCATTTATGATGGCTACAACGCCAGAGTTTTTGTTGATTAGTGGCTACGAAAGACAGCTAAACTCGGTTTATGCCAGCACACAATTAAGCTTTTATAACAATATTTTCTTAGACCTGACTGCCCGAAATGATTGGTCTTCTACCTTAAAAGCTCCCCACAG
>JASLCA010000058.1 GCA_030146225.1 Sphingobacterium sp.
CACCTTGACAAGTGTCAGGTTGCTAAGGCTTCAGCGGGTCTATTCCCTCTGCCTTTCTCTATAAGCTCCGCTAATATCGTTAATAGATGGAGAAAATCAAAATTATATCAGCAAATGGTTTTTAGTTGTAGCCTATTAACCATTTGCTTCAGGTCTTTTTACTCGCGGTAGAGGTCGGTCAAGCCTTCTGGCAAGGCGACAACAATAACTTTCTCTTCTGGATCCATGCCCTTGATAAGATCGTCATTTAAGGGAAATAGCAACTCTTTGCCTTCAAAGGCAACGGTCGCCATAAACTGTTGGGGCATCTCCTGTACATAGGTTATTTCGCCAAGCTCCCCTTCTTTTTCATCAACAACCAGGTACCCGATCAGGTCTGTATAGCGAAAATCTTCTGGATCTCTTTCAGGCATCTTGGCATTAGGTAAGTAAACCTTCTTTTTTAGTAAAGGCTGGGCCTTGTCAATATGGTCTACATCCTCTAAGTTTAGGTAGGCTGTACTATTCTTCTGCATCTTGATGTTGTCTACAAAATATGGCACCAGCTTCTTGTTGACTTCTACAAATAAGACATCGCAGTCTAGGTCTAAGTAGTCTTCAAATTCAAAAAAAAGCTGCATTTCGCCTTTTAATCCCCTAGTCTTGGTAATATAGCCTATATAAAAACTCTCTTCTATTGTCATGGTACAAAAGTAAAATTCGAAAATAAATAAAACAGATTAATACTAAAAAATAAAAAGCCGACTCCAGCAGGAATCGGCTTTCTTGAATCTGTATGAATAGAAAATTATCCTTCAGTTTCTTCTGTGTTTTCAGCACCTTCTGTTGCCTCAGGAGCTTCCACAACTTCTTCTTCTGTAACTTCTTCAGCAACAGGAGCATTTTTTGCAGCGATAGAAGCAGCTTTGTCAGCTTTTTTCTTAGACTCAGCAGCTAAAGCAGCTTTCTTAGTTTCTTCTTTAGAAGAAGCTAAACCAGCATTTTTGCTAGCGATAGAAGCATCTTTACCTTCAGACCATTTTGTGAATAGTTCTTGAGCTGTTGCCTCATCGAAAGCACCTTTTTTAACACCGCCTTGTAAGTGTTTCATGTAAAGAACACCTTTGTCAGAAAGAATTGTACGGGCTGTATCTGTAGGTTGTGCACCTGTGTTAATCCAAGCCAAAGCTTTTTCAAAATCCAAAACGATAGTTGCTGGATTTGTGTTTGGGTTGTAAGAACCGATACGCTCGATAAATTTACCATCACGTGGAGCACGTGAGTCTGCTACTACTACGTGGTAAAAAGGTCTTCCTTTTTTACCGTGTCTCTGCAATCTGATTTTAGTTGCCATGTTTTCTTTGTGTTATGTATTCAACATATCCCCCGTGCTTCGTGCAAGAGGGGACGCAAAGATAATGATTTTAATATGAAAATTAAAATCATAAAAAGAAGCTTTGGGATTGATAGGCAGTACTTTATTGCAGCGCGCATTTCTATTCCCATTTTATTCTTTACTTTTATGACATGCATCCAAAAGCTCCCTTAAAAATATTGAAAGCATCGGCCGGGTCAGGAAAGACCTTTAGCCTGACGCTGCATTATATTACCCTGCTCTTGTCCAATGAAAATAGCTATCGGGAGATTCTAGCGGTCACCTTTACCAACAAGGCTACCGCAGAGATGAAGGAGCGTATATTATCCGTTTTGGAAGGCTTAGCATTAGGAGATCCAGATCGAAAGATAGCGGACTTTAGGAAGTTGCTTTTGGAAGCCTTTCCCGCATGGGATGCTCAGCTTATACAGCAAAAAGCGCATCGGGTCTTTCGGAAGATATTGCATGATTACAGTCACTTTACCATCAGTACGATTGATGGCTTTTCTCAAAAGGTTATTCGCAGCTTCACCTACGAGCTAAACCTGGATGCAGGCTATAAGATTGAGATGAATACCAATAAGGTCAAGCAGGAGCTGACTGTAATGCTCAACCAACTCTTGGATGAGCGACCCGATCTACTCACTTGGATTATAGCCTTTGCCGAGAAGAAGATTGAAAACAATGAAAATTGGAATTATCGGCAGCAGCTTATGAGCCTAGCAGGCTTAATCTTTACAGAGAACTTTCAAGAATTTAATGCGCAGCTAAGTGTGGCCAATGCCCAAGAGGTATTTAACCTCTTAAATGTGGAAGTGCAGGAGCAGACGCAGCGCTTTCTAGAAACCTTGCAAGCGAGTATCCTCTTGTTTACGGAGACCTTCAAGCGCTTTGGGCTGTCAGCGGATGAGATGAAAGGCAAGAGTCGCAATAAGCTCTTCTCCGCAAGCAAGCTAGATCCCGCTGTTTTTAAGCTGTCGGCTTCCGAATTGCAGAAGCGATTTGATAAATACCTAGAGTTGCTGGACAATGAAGATGCCTATACCTGTACAGATAAAAGTGTCCGCACAGATGTACAGCAAGCACTTTTCCCGATATTAAAGCAGTTGGAAACACTTTATAAGTTCTTTCCAACATTTATTGCATACCAATCCGTAGAAGGTAATTTATATTACCTACGGCTCTTAAAAGAGATGAGTGATCTGCTAAGTGTATGGCGTAAGGAAAATGGGGCACAGCTAATCTCAGATGCCCAAATTATGTTAAATAAGCTGGGTCTGGATGAACATAATGACCCTACATTTATATGGGAGAAGATCGGCAATCGCTACAATTACTTTCTCTTTGATGAATTTCAGGATACCTCAGGTATTCAATGGAAGAACTATAGCCCTTTGCTTATAAATGCATTGGGGGATGCTCCACAAGGCGTCAATGCACATCTTATCGTGGGGGATGTAAAGCAAAGCATTTACCGCTGGCGTAATGGCGATTGGCGCATTCTTTTACAACAGGTGGAGCAGCAGGTGCAAGCGGCATTTCATCTTACAGCAGCACAAAAGCCTGAATTTATAGAGAGTGGCACCTTGGAGACCAACTTCCGCAGCCTACCCAATATTATTAATTTCAACAATTATGTCTTTGCAGAGTTGCCCAAGCGCTTACAAGCGGTGCTCAATGAGAAGGTTTGCGAAAGCCTAGCGCCGCAGGACTGGGCTTGGTGGGAAGAAGCAGGAAATGCTGGCATGCTTATCAAAGCTTATGAAAACAGTACGCAGCTTATTCCCGAGAAAAAACAAGTTGAAGGTGCAGCCAAAGGCACAATCGAGGTGCAGTACCTGCCCGTGCAGAATGGGATGCGCCGAAGAAATCAGGTATTGAAAGATGCCTTAACCCTACTCTCCGAGAAGATTGGCCTGTGGATAAGTTCTGGGCGGTATAAGCCTAGTCAAATCGGCATCTTGGTGCGGAGTAATGCGCAGGCAAAGCAGGTTATACAAGAACTGCTAACCTATAAGAATAGTACTGGCTTAGCCTTTGAGGTTATCTCAGGCGATGCGCTTTCCTTAGTGGCAAATGATGCCATTCAGCTACTGGTTGAGACTTTAAAAGCCTTGGTCTATCAATCCGAGAAGCATACCATCTATAGGGCAAGAATGGCCTATTTATATCAATTGCTACAAAAGGGAGCTTCCTTCGACAACGATTACTGGCTACGATTTAAAGGCAATAAGTTGGAAGATTTAAAGGAGGTTTTACCTGCGAATCTATTGGATAGTTGGCCAATTTTACAGAATCTGCCCTTGGTGCATCTTGTGGAAAAGCTTATAGAAATCTATAATTTGAATAGTGCGGGGAATATAAACCTCCCTTACCTCCTCAGCTTCAAGGATATTGTCAGTAACTTTTCGCAAGGCGGGGAACGCGGCATAACCCAGTTTTTAACCTATTGGGAAGAAGATGGACTGCATGCAGCCTTACCAGCTAACGATAAGATTGATGCGATAGAGGTGACGACCATCCACAAGTCTAAGGGCTTAGCCTATGATGTGGTCATGATTCCATTTTGTGAATGGAATATAGATGGCATGGTGAATGGGGATTTCTGGATTGATGTGACAGATAGCCCCTTTAGCCAACTGGGTAAGATTCCGGTCAAGTATACCTCCAGCATGGGGAAATCCATCTTTTATAAGCAATACTTTGAGGAAATGCTCTTCAATTATATGGACGCCTTAAATACCCTGTATGTGGCTACTACTCGTGCAGTAAAGCATCTGTATATAAGCGCGCCAGCTTTTAAAGAGTTGCAGGATAAAAAGACTGGAGCCTTTGCGGGCTATGAACTAAAAAATGAATATATCAGTGACCTACTCTATCAGGTGCTTGCAGACAGTCTATCCCCATTTGCTTTGGAGGATGGGCAGCTACTCGTGGATGCCGAGGCACCCCTGGTCGTGGATAAGCCCGTGGAGCCTAGTGCTACAGCGGTCCTAGGCCGGGTTTCCCAGCATACGATTAGCCTGACTGAATACCCCCTGTCTACACAGTTGCAAGAGGCTTTTGATCAGTCTACCAAGCGCAGTGTCAATACCATTTTACGCTTGGAGAAGGCTGCGCAATATGGTGTTTTAGCTCATGAAATAATGGCTGAAGTAAGTCGTGAAGAGGAAGTAAAGGAATATATTGATCGCTATATAGAGGAGGGTGTATTGAGCCCAGAAGACAGGCCTTTTATCTTAAAGGAGATACAGCAGATTTGGCAACAGCCCTTGATTAATAAGTGGCTTACCGGAGATTATAAGATTTGGAATGAGGCTGCGATTATTTTAGAAAGCGGGGCGACCATTCGCCCGGACAAGGTCTTTACCACCGCAGCGGAGACAATTGTATTGGATTTTAAGTTTACCAAAGGGGATTATGCAGAGCATCAGTGGCAGGTGGACAATTACATAAAGGCCTTACGCAATTTGGGCTATGCAAATGTAAAAGGCTATCTGTACTATGCTAAGGCAGATGATCTGGTAGAAGTTAAATAAGTAGGAAAATAAAGCAATGGAGAAACCCTTTTTACGCTTAGTAGCGGAAGATATACATACGAGATTTGGAGATGATTTGTCCGATGTGGCCATTGTCTTTAACAATAAGCGGCCGATCGCCTACCTTAAGAAGCAGCTAGCTGCGGTCTATGGAAAGGCTATCTGGTCCCCACAGTTTTTTACCATACAGGAGTTTTTTAGCCAATCCTCCTCCTTAGCACAAGCATCCAGCCTAAGCCAGTTTTTCTACCTTTTTCAATTGCATAATGAGCTTTTGAAAGCGGAGGGAGCGGAGGCGGAGACGCTGGAGGAGTTTTACCCTATTGCCGAAATTATCCTCAGTGATTTTGGACAGTTGGACTATGAGTTGGTGGATGTAGATCAGGTCTTTATGGAGCTCTATGATACCACCAAGATTGACATTGCTTTTCAGCATTTTACCGAAGAGCAGCAAGCCTATATACGGCAGTTTTGGCAATCCTTTAGTATTATGGGACATAGTGGAGTTCAGCAGCGCTTTCTAAAGTTATGGAGGCGTATGCCTAGCTTGTATAGGGCCCTGAAAGCAAGGTTGAAGTCCGAGAAACAGACCAATTACCCCAGCCTGTATAGAGATCTGGTAGATGGACTGTCAGAGCGCCCCAATTTTGTAGACAAATACAAGCAGGTGCTTTTTGTAGGCTTTAATGCCTTGAACAAGGCGGAGACAGCCCTGTTTCAGCGTTGGCAAGCACAAGAGAAGGCCTTGTTTTATTTTGATGCAGATGCCTACTACCTAGAAGATATAGAGCAGGAAGCAGGACTCTTTATACGGCGAAACCTCTTTGGGAGCAAGCTCCAAAATGCATTGGGCGAAGCCGCAAATGTACTTGGGAATCGGGACCTGGCTGTGGATATCTTTGCTGCCGCTGGCAAGGTAAGTCAGACTAAACTGCTGCATGACCTGCTCCACAAGCAGTATGATCCGAGCAAAAGCGCTGCTATTCTATTAGCAGACGAAGCCCTCTTGGTGCCCTTGCTACAAAGTTTGCCAAATCTTACCGCCAACATTACCACGGGTTACCCCTTGATGCAATCCCCATTATTTGGGCTGATAGACCTTTGGCTGGATGTGCAGGAGGAGGTTTCGCATATGAAGAAAAAGAAGGTTCCTTTCTCCTACCTCGCTTCCTTTATCAACCACCCCCTGACCCAAGTGACTATGGCGGAGCGGGAAAAGATCTTTGGGGATTGGAGCGATAAACAGCTGTTTGAAATTCCTATTGAAGATATTCAAGTAGAAAGCACCGCACTGCCCTATTTCTTTAAGGCCCTGCCTAGTCCAGCGATGCTAATTCCGGCATTGATACAGATGATTGACAACTTATTGACGGCCATCTCTTCTGAAGATAGGTTGAGCCAAATAGAAAGTACATTATTGGTGGAGAGCAAGAAGGTATTGAACCAGCTGCTATTGGGCTTGGAAAAGATTGATGCAACTTCCATTAGTTTTCAGATTGGCTTGATTCGAAAGGTTATCGCGCCTGTGAATTCAGCTATTGAGGGGGATCCCCTGAATGGCTTACAGATTATGGGACTCTTGGAAAGCCGTTGTCTAAACTTTGATCAGGTATACTTGCTGGGCGCAAATGATGGGGTGTTACCTAAAACATCCAATTCGCCAACCTTCCTGCCCAATAACCTGCGCAAGGCCTATGGCTTGCCAGTACTTGAAAACCAAGATGCCTTATCCGCCTACTTGTTTTATAGACATTTTCAATATAGCTCGGACATCCACATCTTTTACAACAGCTTGGTGGATCAGAATAGTACGGGCGAGGTTAGTCGTTTTGTAAAGCAGTTGATGTTTGAGAGTAAGTTTCATTTTAAGCAGTACAATCAACAGCAGACCATAAGTTTTCAGGAGCCCAATGCAGAGCTGATTATCCCCAAAGAAGGAGAAGTCTGGGACAAGCTTTGGAATAGCTTTATTCAGCAGAAAAGAAAGCTTTCTGCCACGGCGTTGACCACCTACCTGCAATCTCCGCTTCAGTTTTTTCTGAAGCATGTGGCTGAGATTAAAGAGCCTCCCACGGTAAGCCAGGAGTTTGAGATGAATAAGCTTGGGACAGTGGTGCACAATGTGATGGAGACGATATTCCTCCCCTTTAAGGGCAATAGCGAATGGATCTCGGTTAAAAAACTAGCGGATAGATTGCCCGATGTGGAGCAGCTGGTCGTCTTGGAGATTGCACGGCAATATCAAGGCACACAAAGCAGCCTGGCTGATCTTAATAGCATGGAGATGATTATGCACAAGATTGCCTGCGAGTATGTGAAGATGTATCTACAGTATGATGTGGACTCCTACAAGGCATTTCGGGTTATTGAGTTAGAAAATGACCAGGATTATGTCTTGGACTTTCCGATTCAAATTCAAGGCCAGGAGGAGCACGTTCGCCTATTTGGGATAATCGATCGGGTGGATGAGGTGCTGACGCATGATGCCGAGGTGATTACCCGTATAGTAGACTACAAGACAGGCGGGGATTCGGTCAAGTTTAAGGACCTAGAGAAGGTGTTTTCTAGCAATAGCGACAACAAGGCATTGGTTCAAACCCTGTTTTATGCCTATGTATATGAGCAGGTGTCCGGCAGAATGGGCTTAGAGCCACATCTTTATGTCGCGCGCAAGATGCGCGAAGAGGGTACCGTATTTAATGGGCGGACACAAGTTTTAGTGGGCGAAGAGCTACAGGAGGCCAAGGAGGAGTTTGTAAGCTTCTTAAGAACCACGTTGGAGGAAATTTTTGATGCCAGCATTCCCTTTAAGCATTATCCCGATGCCTTAGTTTATCCCTCTGACCCTTATACCCTTTTCTATAGAAATGCCCTGGCTGAAGATTCAGAAGAAGAGGCTTCGGAATAGGCTCCTACTGCGCTCCAGTCCTAGCCCTTTGTCGGCCTTCACCCGCGCCAGCCTTGCCGGGGCCAAAAGAGCGGAGGTTGTAACTGAGCGAAAGCATAAAATAGCGGGCCAAGGTATTGGAGCTGACACTACTAATGGCAATGTCGGTAATTCTCCTGTTGATGTTTTGAGCATTATTAAAGATGTCAAAAGCCTTAAGTGCCAGCTCTCCATTCTTACGCTTAAAGAGCTTCTTGCCTACCGAGACATTCCAGAGCAATGTTTCGGTGCCCTTTTCATTTAGCACTGCGCTATTGTACATATAGTTTAAGCTAGATTGGAGCACGATGCTATTCAAAAATTCATAGGTCAGGCTATGGTTTAGGGTGTGGGTGAACACTTTGTAGGTGGGTTTCGCTGCTATAGGGTTGTTGGTATAGGTAAGATTAATGCGGTAGTTAATTCCAGAAACAAACTGCTTGCTAAAGTTGCTGTTTATGCCGACCCGTTGTTGTAGGCCATAGCTATAGCCATTTAGAAACTCCCCATTTAGGACTGCAAAATTACTGTTGTAATACAAGCTGTTATTAAAGTTTAGATTTAGCTTCCATCTTTTGATGGGCAGTCCTAGGCTGCTCGTAGAGCGAATGCTATACGCCCCGTCCACATTGGTTGGCACCGTGTACTGACCACCTGCTCCTAAGATAATATTGTCAAAGAGGACCAATGCGGTATCGGTCATTAAGATAGAATTAACAATCTTATCGTTGGTATAATTAAAGTCTAAGCTGCTATTGAAATTCTGTCCAGAACCCCGCTTTACATCCTTGTATTGCATTTTAAGGCTATGGTTGTATTCCTGGGCTAGGTTAGGATTTCCATTGCTAATTCGAAGCTCGTTCTGATTGTTGATATAGTCCTGTAATTGATTTACCGAGGGCGTATTGGTACTTACGCTATAGTTTAACTCCACACGTCGCTCCTTGTTAAAGTTATAGGTAATGGCCAGCTCTGGGTGAAAGCTGCCAAAGTCTGCCTTGGTCTGCAGATTTATAGGAAATATCCGTTCATTGTCTCGTACACCATGCTGGTAACTTAAGCCCAGCTGTATCCGTAAAGAGTCTTTTTTGTTATAAGAATAAGAAACCCCGCCCTTGTGATAGTTGTAGTCGTTATTAAACTCATTGGAAAGGCGTTCCTTTAATTCGCCGAGTTGTCCGGTTTCTGCTAAGAATTCAAAGGTCTTTCGATCGGAGTAATTCGCGGTATTGCGGAAGCTGTAGTTAAGATGTATGCGGCTTCTTTTCGACAGGTTTTCTGTAAGCGCTAGTCGGGCATTTAAGCCTGAGCCATGCCCATTGGTCACACTTTCATTGTTGTTGGTGTCAATTCTATTGCGTACAGCATCCTTGTAATACTCCGTTAATGCAAGATTTATACCTAGCGCCTCGTTGCTACTCTTGTTTCCGGAGAAACTGAGCGAAGCTGTGCGGCCTGGCTTCCGAAAACGGTACATATAATTTAGGTCCGCTCCAAAGGAAAGGCTGCTACTGCTGTTTTCTGTGGTTCTTGCCGATTTGTTGAGCAATTGATTGAGATCCTTATAGGTTGCGCTATTATTAGTTCCAAAGCGATCCTGGCTTTGGTAATTAAACTTCGGAGCAAGGTCAAGCCGCTGCACCGAATCAATTGTCCATTTAAGCTTAGCATGGGCCGCATGTTCGGTTTGTTGGCTGTTGTTACTTTGATTGGAGCGTTGAACCTGATTACTACGGGCGCCTAGGATATACTCCATCTCGGTGGCCGAGACAACATCAGTCTCCCCTGCCCGAAAGTTGTAATCTCCGCTAACTTCCAACTGCTTATTAAAGAAAATATTGTTGTAATTAATGGCTCCAGCATAGGTGTCCGTCAGCCCCCGCTCGGTATTGCTATTGCCCCTTCTAGCACCCCCACGTCCCTGCTCAGCAAAGTTTGTCTCATTGACATTATTGGCCATCAGGTTTATGGCAATCTTTTTTTGCTGTTCGAAACGATTTAGGGAGCTATTTAGCTGGAACCTATTGTCCAAGCCATAGCCTGCAGCAGCCTTGCCGAAGAGGCCGTTCTTTTTATCTGCTTTGGTCACAATATTAATCACCTTCTGCCGCTGCCCATCGTCAAAGCCAGAGAATTTAGCCTGCTCGGACTTCTCATCAATAATCTGAATCTTGTCAATAATATCCGCAGGCAAAGTTTTAAGGGCTATGCGAGGATCAGTACTGAAGAATTCCTTGCCATCCACAATAATCTTGGTGACATTTTCACCATGTGCCTTTACATTGCCCTCCTCATCAATCTCCACGCCTGGAATTTGTGCGATAAGCTCATCCGCATCCGCAAACTCTCGGGTAGAAAAACGCTTGGCATCAAACTCCATGGTATCCCCCCGAAGGCTCATTGCGGGGCTGCCAATAATTTCAATTTCTTCTAGCATTAACTCCGCCGGCTCCATCATAAATAGCGTCTGTAGGTCTTTAGCGCCTAGCGTAATCCATCTATTGACAGCTTGATGACCAATGTTTGTTAACTTTAAGTGATATTTACCTGCATTAGCTTTAAACACAAAACCCCCAAGTTTATCTGACAAGGTAGACTGTATTACACTGTCTTTCTCATTTGTTAACTTGATGGTAACTGCCGCAATAGGGCCAGAGGTTATTTTATCTAGCACCTTGCCCGTAATAAGCTGCTGCGCAACGGAAATAAAGCAAATAAAATGCATGCAGCAGACTAAGGCGACTTTAATGGCAATCTTGGGTTTAAGGTTAGTAGGTTTTTTCACAATGACAAAGATACTTTGCTGAATGTAAATTAAGGTTAAGGTACTAAGAATATTAAGGTTTTCGTTGTTAAAGGTCTAGGCGTTGCAGGGAGGCCTTTTTCTGCGCCTATTCGGGTCAAAAAAAAAGAATATATTTGTGCAAATAAGTACGGAATGAGAGAGGGTACAATAAGTAGGAAAGAGAAGATTTTGCGGGTAGCCTTAGCGTTGTTTGCTACAAAAGGCTATGTCGATACTTCTACCAAAGAAATTTCTATTGAGGCTGCGGTTTCGGAGGCATTGATTTTTAAGCATTTTGGGAATAAGGATTCCCTGTTAGCACATATTATAAAGTCTGGCTACAGGCGCGTATTGTCCCATCACCGTGGGATGATGACCTATAAAGAGCCGCGGGTATTCTTACGGAATATGATCTTCCTGCCGAGCCAATTGGTGGCGGAGGAGCCGTTATTCTGGAAGTTACAAGAGCGCCTGTGGCATAATAGCTTTTCAAAACAACAACATGAGCAGTTTATGAAGCCCGTGCAGCCCATTCTATTGCGTGCTTTTGCCGATTTAGGCTATGCCGATCCCGAGTTAGAAACGCAGTATTTGCTCCTTATCATCGACATGCTATGGAAAAGAGAAGCGAGTGGAGATATTGCTAATGGGGTTGAGCTCGCCATGATGCTCGAACAAAAATACAACCTTGTGTAATGCGAATTTGTGCGTGTTTTGATTTAAAACACGCTAAAATTTTGATTGTAAATTTTTTTTCTTTTATTTCGAGTATTCATAACAAACTAAATATGATCAAAAAACTGTTCTCTCTTGTCGTGCTTTCGACAATGCTACTTTCTGTTAGTGCACAAAAAAAGCCTGATTTTGTTAATTTTATCAACAGTAAACACCAGTGGGTTGATTCTGTTTTTAATAAGCTTACGCCAAAGGAACGTATCGGTCAATTGTTTTTGGTGCGTGCACATACCAACTTGGGTCAAGCCTATATAGATTCTGTCGCAAAGGTTATTCAGAAAGAACAACTGGGTGGTTTAGTGGTCTTTCAGGGTGGTCCAGCACGTCATGTCGATATGTTTAATAACTATCAGCAACTGTCCAAGGTGCCCTTATTGATTACCTTTGACGGGGAGTGGGGCTTAGGCATGCGCCTGCCAGATTCTACGATTTCCTTTCCATATCAGATGACATTGGGGGCTATTCAAAATGATCAGTTGATTTATGAGATGGGCCGTCAAGTGGCTAAGGATTTTCACCGTATTGGCATGCACTTTAACTTTGCGCCAGTAGTTGATATCAACAACAACCCTAAGAATCCAGTGATTAATTTCCGCTCATTCGGAGATAATAAGCATAATGTTACAAAGAAGGCTAAGGCCTATATGGATGGCATGGTAGATGGCGGGATTATCGCTTCGCTAAAACATTTTCCGGGCCATGGGGACACGGATGTGGACTCGCACCATGATCTCCCGCAGTTGAGCTTTTCAAGAGCGCGCTTAGACAGCCTAGAGATCTTCCCTTTTCGGGAGCTGATTAAAGCTGGAGCACCAGCTATTATGGTGGCGCATATGAATATCCCAGCATTGGATGCTACTCCAAATATCCCATCCTCAATCTCCCGCAAGGTCGTTACAGACCTGCTCCGCAAGGAGCTTGGCTTTAGAGGATTGACCGTTACGGATGCCATGGATATGAAAGGGGTTAAAAAGCATT
Source organism: Sphingobacterium sp. (assembly GCA_030146225.1). Classification (GTDB taxonomy): domain Bacteria; phylum Bacteroidota; class Bacteroidia; order Sphingobacteriales; family Sphingobacteriaceae; genus Sphingobacterium. Next base: position 12,318 of record JASLCA010000058.1, read on the forward strand.
TTCCAAATGGAGAAGCAGATGTGATGGCTATTGAGGCGGGGCATGATCTCTTAGAGGTGTCTGAAAATAGCGGACGCGCAATTAATCTAGTTGAGCAGGCCGTGAAAAGCGGACGTATTAAACAAGCTGAGCTGGACGAACGCGTTAAGCGGGTCTTAGCATCAAAATATTGGTTAGGCTTAAATCAATATCGCCCTATTAGCCAAGCTAACTTAAACAATGATTTAAACAGCCCAGCTGCTCAATCCTTGGTGCAACGCCTAGCCGATGCGGCGATTACGGTATTGAAGTCCGACAAAAAGATAAAAGCATTTGACAAGAAAGCAACTACAGCAATTGTTTCGGTAGGAGTTGACAAAGCTCAAGACTTTGAAAACGGATTGGCACTTCAGCTAAATAATAAGAAAGAGTTTGTGATTACCGGTAAAGAAACTGCCGAAGAGCTAAAGGAGCTGTTAAAATCTATTCGTGGAAACCGTCAGATTGTTTTGGCAATTCATGACAATAGATCGCGCCCTAGAAGTGAGACGGATCTAAATGCGCTTACAAAGGAGTTTGTTGCCAAGCTAGCAGGCAAGCGTACGATTAGCGTAATGTTTACCAACCCATATGCCGTTAACAGCTTGGAGCTGGATCGTAGTGCAGCTATTATTATGGCTTACCAAAATGATGCCTTTATGCAAAGAGCTGCTTTAAAGGTATTGCTTGGTCAGATTAAGGCGCAGGGTAAACTATCAGTAACAATTAATAAAACTTTTGTAACAGGTGCGGGCATCTAAGTAAAAGTCTAAATAAAAAAAGGGGCAGATCATAGATCTGCCCCTTTTTTTTGCCCCCTAGCGGAGGCTTAACTTCCCATGAAAGCAAGGTGAAATACAATATTGCTAAGCAAAGATCAGGCTCCTTAGAAAATTGCTAAGCTTAGGTCGGAAAAATTAACAGTAAAGATGAAGCAAATTGGACTTTAAACGATATTTTTGCTTGACTTAAATTTTGGGCACATGGCAAAGGAACAAATCTCTATTTTTGATATGTTTAAAATCGGTATCGGACCTTCCAGTTCGCATACCCTAGGTCCTTGGCGGGCAGCACAACGCTTTGTTGATCTGTTGCGCAGCAAGGCTGTTTTGGACAATGTCCATGAAATAAAGATCTTACTATATGGATCGTTGGCAAAAACGGGTGTTGGGCATGGTACTGATATTGCGGTATTATTGGGCTTAAGTGGGGATGACCCCGTAACCTTTGACGTATATCAAGTAATGCCTAAGGTAGCCGAGATTAAAGCCCGTAAAACTTTATTCTTGAATGCGGAGAAGGAAATCAGCTTTAGCTATGCGGATGACTTGTTATTCCTATATGCAGAAAGCCTGCCTTATCATCCCAATGCGGTTACCTTTCAAGCATTTCTAAATGATGGGACCGCTTTAAGCGAGACCTACTATTCGATTGGGGGTGGATTTGTGGTGCAAGAAGACGATACCGACAGCTTCTTAAGTGAAGTAGATCTTTCCTTCCCTGTGGATACTGCCCAAGAGTTGATGGTCTGGTGTATGAAGACCGGCCTAAAGATATCCGAGCTGGTCTTGGAGAATGAGCTTGCTTGGCGTCCTGAAGAAGCCACCCGGGATGGGGTTATGCATATATTTAATACCTTAAAGGAATGTATATATAAGGGCTGTCATACACCTGGTGTTTTGCCAGGCGGTTTACACGTGGAACGTCGTGCAGCTAAGATGAATAAGCGCTTGCTGAAGGATCGTCCCTATACGGATTATGATTCTTGGGTAAAGGCGATTCGGGAAGGCGGGAAAGACTTTGGGTATATCTTGGACTGGGTAAGTTGCTTTGCGCTAGCTGTAAATGAGGAGAATGCTTCCTTTGGACGGGTAGTTACTGCGCCTACTAATGGGGCTGCGGGGGTTATTCCGGCCGTACTTCAATACTATATAACCTTTCATGATTGCTACGAAAATGATAAGATTATACAATTTATCGCCACAGCTTCCGAGATAGGCTCCATCTTTAAGAAAGGGGCGACCATTTCAGCCGCTATGGGTGGCTGTCAAGCAGAGATAGGTGTTTCCTCGGCCATGGCTGCGGGGGCATTGACCGAATGTCTAGGCGGATCTCAAAGACAGGTTTTAATGGCGGCAGAGATTGCTATGGAGCATCACTTAGGCCTGACCTGTGATCCAATTGGGGGCTTGGTACAAATCCCATGTATTGAGCGGAACACCATGGGCGCAATTAAGGCAATTACAGCAGCTCAACTTGCATTGACCTCCAATCCTGACAAGGCAAAGGTGAGTTTGGATGCTGTAGTAAGCACCATGTGGGAGACTGCGCAAGATATGAATGTGAAATATAAAGAAACGGCGGATGGGGGCTTGGCGATTAAGGTGCCTTTGAGCTTGCCTGAGTGTTAATTAAAAACAAGCGATCTATATAATTATTAATGAAATACTGCGCTATAGCTTCTGGGAGTAATGGGAATTGTTACTATGTAGCAAATGGAGGGGATGCTGTCCTAGTTGATGTAGGCATTAATACCAAGCATGTCCTGCTACGCATGTGCGCCTTGGGGATTGAGCCCGAAAGTATTAAGGCAATCTTTATTACCCATGAGCATACCGATCATATTTGTGGGCTTTCGGTTTTTTGTAAGCGCTTTCAGATCCCGGTGTATATTACAGCGGGATCCTACAAAGGGTCTAAGCTAAATCTACCGCCCCATCTGGTGCATATTATTGCAGCAAATGACAAAGTTCAGATAGGCAGCTTAGCCATCTATGGGATCCCAAAATATCATGATGCCAAGGAGCCTTGTAGCTTTATGCTGAGCAATGGGCAGCTGAATCTAGCCATTATCACCGATATAGGCCAGGGCTGTGATAATGTTAAGCGCGCAATAAAGCATGCTGACATCCTGCTGCTCGAAAGCAATTATGACGCGGAAATGCTCCGTACCGGGCGCTATTCTTATTATTTGAAGAATAGAATTTCTGCTGGCTGGGGACATATTTCCAATGCGGAGTCCTTGGCCCTCTTTATGGAGCATAAAAGCAGTCGCCTGAAGCATCTTATTTTAGGCCATCTCTCTGGTCAAAATAATACGGAAGAACTGGTACGAGACACCTTTAGTGAGGTCGCAGGGTCCCTAAAGCTCTCCATTGCAACGCGCTATCAGCAGACGGAACTCTTTGATAGCAAGGAGCTCAGTGAGCCCCCAGCCCTCCAGGTCTACAGCCAGTTGAAGCTGGATATGCAAACTAGCTAGGTTCAGCTAAATTAGTTTGGGCTAGAGTCCGCTTACATCTTTCTGCTATAACACGCTAGGCTTTAAAAGAAGCTACGCTACTCCCGAAAAAGTATTGACCTAAATGTTTATTTTTTCAGTACTTTTGTGACTAATAGCCTATGTCATTAACTTTAAACTTTAGATGTTTACTTTAAATTATTTTTTTAAACGTTTCACTTTCTGCTTTTTGTTATGCAGCACAGCTTTTGTAAGCGCAAACAGCTTATTGTATGCTGCACAGACAGAAGGCTCAGATCGGGAACTGTTTATAGAGGTGTTTAATAAAAGTCATCTTCTCTTCCGAGAAGATAAGTCAGACGAGCGAAACCGACCTGCAGCTCAAGATAAAGAAGAGCGCTTTCAATCCATTTCTAGAAATATTAATCTGGCCAAGCATTATGCAAAGGCTGAAGGCAACGAAAATGCGCTGAGCAACGCGTACTTTAATGATGCTGTAGAAGAGACAAAGCGTCTTAATGATCAAGAGATCCTATTATTTACCTTGGTACAACGGGGCTTCTATTTCTATAGAATGCGCAAGATTACGATGGCCATGCCCGATTTTTTGGAGGCAATGTTTATCCTCGAAAGAGACCCTAGCCTAAACCCGCCTTTTGGGGAGGAGGTCTACAAGCAAATAGGCTTTTTTATGGGTACTATAGGCGATTACAAAAAGGGGAATCAATTCCTGACCAAGTCCCTTTCATTGAGTACCAATACTAGTGAGCGCGCTACCCTTAACGATAATTTAGGCTTTTTCGCGGTCAAGGCTGGGGAATATGAGCTTGCCAAGCAATACTTTGACGAAGCTTGGGCCTTGGCCTTAGAAGCCAAGGATGTTGTTCGGCAGGCAAAGATAATCGGCAATAAAGCGCTGTTAGAAATTCACTATAATCGGGAGGATGAGGCTATCCGCTTGTTCCAGGAAGACATTCGTATCTCTCGGGAAAACAATGCCGAACTAAACAGCTTGTATGCTACAAACCTGCTGGCAGGCTTACTCATTAATAAAGGTGATTATAAAACGGCTGAGCAATACCTATTAGCTGTAAAAGGCTTTGCAGATAAGCATGAAAACCTAATCGTACATCGCGAGGGCTTAAACAAGCACTTGTTGGCCATTGCTATTTTTGAAGGGGATGAAAGGCGAGAAATTAGGCAGCGCAGACTGTTGGCAGGGATGCAAGATAGCTTAAACCTATTTGATGGGGAAAACGTAAATCGGCAAGCGCGCTGGCTGGCCGAGAAGGAAATTATTAATGAAGACTTGCGTCTTGCGAGTCTACAGCATACGGCCGAAAAGAGGCGCTATATATTTGCGGTATTAGGCTTTGTACTGGTATTGGGCTTCGCCTTCTTTGTATTCTTAAATTATCTATCTAAACGTAGGAAATCTGAGAATAGGTTTTATCAAGAGTCCTTAAGCGAGATAGCCAAAGAACGTCAGCTTCTGGACAAAGAGTTGAGCAGCTCCCAAGCCAGCTTAAATAGGAAGATTGAAAGCTTAGAAGAGAAAAATCGTAAGGTAGAGCGCTTGCTACTCTCCTTAAAGGATGGGCTGTCTACAGATGTCCTGACGGCAGCAGGCTTGACGCCTCAAAGTGTAGGCAACACGCACCTCCTAACGGATGAAAATTGGAACCAGTTTAAAATAAGCTTTGCCGCGGAATATCCAGATTGCTACAATGAGCTGCGGGATAATTTTACAGAACTCTCGGAAAGTAATCTACGGGTAGCGCTATTGTGGAAGTTGAAGCTCAGCACAAAAGAGATTGGACAAGTGCTCGGGGTAGGCATGGAGGCCGTAAAAAAATCTAGGCAGCGTCTCCGTCGCAAGATGGGCGAAGAACGCTACCAAGAGCTTTTAAATTTTATGGAAGTAGTCGAGTTGCAATAACAAACTGTCAGACCTCTTATTTCTTTTTCGAGAAGGCTTGGGACAAGATCATTTCGATAATTGCCACAACAATAGCGAATAATGCTGTAGACCAGAAGCCATCCACATTAAACTTGTCGCCCATTAGTTTATCACTAAGCATAATCATAAGAACGGTGATAATAAAGGAAACCAAGCCAAAAGTCAACCAGTTTAGTGGGAAGGTAAACAATCTTAGTATACTCCCAATAATTCCATTGACTACCCCAATAACCAAGCCTGTAACCATAGCCCAGCCAAAACCTGCAACGCTCGCTCCTGGTACAATATAGGAAGCCAATGCGATAATGATTCCTGTAATAAATACACTTAGAATAAATCTCATAGTTATAATTTTTAAGTAAAGCCTAATAATTCAAAATGGCAATGAACTAATTTCATTTGTTTCCATTTGTAGCCCTTATTAGAAGTCAAAAAAAATGCCAAAAATATCTCTTTTTTCCTGATAGAGAATAAAACTTGCTTTATACGGTTTAAATCTCCTTTATATTAAAAAATAACAGTTTGCAGCAAGTATTGCGCGCGGTTTTAGGCTACTTCTCCCCTAGTTTCCAGGCTTAATTTAATTGATAGCTGATTAAATCAGCTATGAAAACAATATTTTTTGTTATGCGAGCATAACAAAAAAATATGCTTAACTTTAATTGAATTATAAACATAAGGACATGAAAAAGATTTTGTTAACAGTTTTTGGGCTATTTGCAATGTTTTGTGTGTTTGCCCAATCCAATGATGTAATTGTCGGTAAATGGAAAACCATAGATGATGAGAGTGGTGAAGCCAAGTCCATCGTCGAGATTTTCAAAAAGCCAGACGGCAAGTATTATGGCAAGATAGCGCAGCTACTATTAAAGCCAGAAAATGAGAATTGTGTGCAGTGTAAGGACGATCGAAAGAACAAGCCCTTATTGGGGCTAGAAATTATACGCGGATTAAATAAAAGTGGGTCTGAGTATACTGGAGGTTCGATAACGGATCCAAAAAATGGGAAAAGTTATAAGTGTACGGTGACCCGAAATGGAGACAAGCTGAGTGTTCGCGGCTATATGGGGATTTCCCTAATTGGTCGAACCCAGACCTGGACTTTAGTAAAGTAGGGCGCACATTTTGTTTTTCGCATAATTTCGATTAATTTGCTAACTAGAATTAATCGATGTCCGTAAACATGTCATACCGTGAGAATGTGAGGCTGGCGCTACAATCTATTGTAAGCAACAAGCTTCGTACATTCTTAACTGCACTTATCATAGCTATTGGTATAATGGCTCTGATAGGTGTTTTAACTTCTATTGATGCCATCCAAAGTTCCTTAACGAACTCCTTCTCCTCTATGGGCTCCAACTCCTTTAATATTCGGAATCGGGGTGCGAATGTGCAGATAGGCGGCTCGGGAAATAAGGCCAAGGTTTTTCCAGCGATAACCTATCAAGATGCGCAGTCCTTTAAAGCCAACTATGATTTTGGGGCTATTGTGTCCCTCAATGTCAATGTGACTTGGGGCGCTACGGCCAAGTATATGGCGGAGAAAACAAACCCCAATATCGGAGTTTTGGGCGCAGATGAAAACTACCTGCAAACGGCGGGCTATAAGCTTGCCGATGGTCGAAATTTTACGACGCAGGATGTGGACAATGCCAATGCCGTTGTATTGATCGGTCAAGAGGTAAGGACGAAACTATTTAAGAACAATAAAAACCCTATTGGGGAATATATCACCATTGGAGGAGCGCGATTTACCGTGATTGGATGCCTGGAGAATAAAGGTTCAAGTGCGGGCTTCGGGTCCGATAAAACCTGTTTTATACCAATCTCTAGGGGCCGAATGATGATGGGACAAGCCAATCCATCCTTTGTGATAACCGTAATGACTTCCGATCCATTTAAGATGGATGCCGCCGAAGGTGAAGCAATTGCTACCTTTCGGAAGGTTCGAGGCCTAAATGCAAAACAAAGTAATGACTTTGAGATATTAAAGTCTGATGCGGTAGCGCAGATGTTAATGCAAAACCTTACCTATGTTACCATGGGGGCAATTGTTATTGCCTTTATCACATTAGTTGGGGCTTCCATTGGTTTGATGAATATTATGCTTGTCTCTGTTACGGAGCGTACCCGAGAGATTGGGCTTCGCAAAGCTATTGGTGCTACCCCTACGGTTATTCGGAAGCAGTTTTTGATCGAGGCCATTGTAATCTGCTTATTAGGCGGGATGGCGGGAATAATCTTGGGCATTGTAATTGGCAACCTGCTTGCGCTAGCGCTTGGTGCAGATTTTATTATCCCCTGGCGCTGGATGTTCTTGGGCTTAAGTGTATGTGTGGGGGTGGGCATGCTATCGGGATACTATCCAGCCTCAAAGGCCTCTAAACTAGATCCAGTAGAGGCACTTCGCCATGAATAAAAGCTGAACAATCGATTTCTTTCAAAGGTGCAAGGCTATTGCTAAGCGAAGTTGTATCTTTGTCTAGGAATGCCTAGTTGCTGCTGCTCTGATAGGTTCTGATTTGCAGACTGATTTCGCTTCCTGTAAGGATTACTAGCTGCGATGGCCTGGGTTCACTAGCTGCGCCACAAGAAGCCAAAGGGCCTTTGTGATTAAACAATTTTATGATTTCACAGTTTTATAGTAAATAAAGCTTTTTTATTAGATATGTACAAAACATTAAAACCCGCATTAGAAAAAGAGCTAGCCGCTATTAAAGAGGCTGGTTTGTATAAGGAAGAACGCATCATTGTTACGCCTCAAGGCGCAGACATTAAGGTGAGTACTGGACAAGAGGTGACCAACTTCTGTGCGAACAATTATTTAGGCTTGTCTTCAGACCCTGCGGTTGTGGAAGCAGCCAAGAAGGCAATTGATACACATGGCTATGGCATGTCCTCGGTACGTTTTATCTGTGGTACACAGGATATACACAAGGAGCTTGAAGCCAAGTTGTCTACGTTTTTAGGGACAGAAGACACGATTTTGTATGCTGCTGCCTTTGATGCCAATGGTGGTGTTTTCGAGCCTTTGTTCTCAGCAGAAGATGCAATTATCTCCGATGAGTTAAATCATGCTTCCATTATTGATGGCGTACGTCTGTGTAAGGCACAGCGTTTCCGTTACAAGAATTGTGACATGGAAGACTTAGAAGCTCAGCTGATTGCAGCTGCTGGCGCCCGTCATAAGATTATTGTTACAGATGGAGCATTCTCTATGGACGGCTCTGTTGCACCATTGGACAAGATCTGTGATCTAGCTGACAAGTATGAAGCTTTGGTGATGATCGATGAGTCCCACTGTTCGGGCTTTGTAGGCAAAACAGGAAGAGGAACCCATGAATTGTTTGATGTTATTGATCGCGTAGACATTATTACAGGTACTTTAGGCAAGGCGTTGGGTGGTGCATCTGGTGGCTTTACTTCAGGTCGTAAAGAGATAATTGATATGTTACGTCAGCGTTCCCGTCCTTATTTATTCTCCAATACCCTAGCTCCAGCAATTGCGGGTGCTTCAGTGGCGGTTTTGGATAGATTAAGCGAAACGACTGAGCTTCGTGACAGATTAGAAAGCAATACGGCTTACTTCCGTGAGAAAATGACTTTAGCTGGTTTTGACATTAAGGCAGGATTTCATCCAATTGTTCCGGTTATGTTATACGATGCAAAGTTGGCGCAAGAATTTGCCGCACAAATGTTAGAAGAAGGTATTTATGTGATTGGATTTTACTACCCTGTAGTACCGCAAGGCAAGGCGCGTATTCGCGTTCAAATCTCTGCGGCTCATACGCAAGCACATTTAGACAAGGCTATTACAGCATTTATCAAAGTAGGTAAAGCACTTAAAGTAATCTAGTTTATCTAAGGAATTGTGCTCCGCTAAACGACGGTTGTACAGCCTGAAAAATGGGCTTTAAACGGCTTGTTTGCACGCTTAATAATTCCTTAATCTAGATATAAAATAAAAAAAATATAAATAAAATAAAATTGTGATGCAAAATAATTATCTTTGCCCCTCGATTTTATACAAAATAATACTTGCCAAATGCAGAATATCAGAAATATAGCGATTATCGCTCACGTCGATCACGGTAAAACTACCTTGGTTGATAAAATCCTTCACTTTACTAATCTTTTTAGAGATAATGACGGTACTGGAGATTTAATTCTAGACAACAATGATCTAGAGCGTGAACGAGGTATTACCATTGTTTCCAAAAACGTGGCTGTTAAATACAAAGATGTAAAAATCAATGTTATTGATACTCCAGGTCACGCGGATTTTGGGGGTGAGGTTGAGCGTGTTTTGAAGATGGCTGATGGGGTAGTTTTGTTAGTCGATGCTTTCGAAGGACCAATGCCACAGACACGTTTCGTAACGCAAAAAGCTTTGGCTTTAGGCTTGAAGCCTATCGTTGTGGTAAACAAGGTAGATAAAGAAAACTGTCGTCCTGACGAAGTATATGAGAATGTATTTGACTTATTCTTTAGCTTAGACGCTACAGAAGAGCAATTAGCTTTCCCAGTATTGTACGGTTCTTCTAAACAAGGTTGGATGAATACGGATTGGAAAACGCCTAGCGAAGATTTCAGTCCATTATTGGATGCTATTATTGAGCATATCCCACCAGCTCCACAAGAAGAAGGTACACTACAGATGCAGATCACTTCCTTGGATTACTCTACATTCGTAGGTCGTATTGCAATCGGTCGTGTAGCACGTGGTGTGATCAAAGAAAACCAACCTGTTTCTTTAATGAAACGTGATGGTAAGATTGTGAAGACACGTGTGAAAGAGCTTCAGATCTTTGAAGGCTTAGGTCGTATCAAAGTAAGTGAAGTAAAAGCAGGTGATATCTGTGCGGTTGTAGGTATTGATGGTTTTGATATTGGGGATACTATCGCTGATTTCGACAACCCAGAGCAATTGGAAGTTATCCATATTGACGAGCCTACAATGAACATGTTGTTCACGATTAACAACTCACCTTTCTTTGGTAAAGAAGGTAAATTTGTTACTTCGCGTCACATTCATGACCGTTTACAAAAAGAATTAGAGAAAAACTTAGCATTACGTGTAGTTCCTACAGAATCTCCAGATGCTTGGTTAGTATATGGACGTGGTATTCTTCACTTATCTGTATTGATTGAAACGATGCGTCGTGAAGGTTACGAATTGCAAGTTGGTCAACCACAGGTTATCTTGAAAGAAATCGATGGCAAGAAAAGCGAACCAGTTGAGGTATTGGTAGTTGATGTTCCAGCTGAAGTTTCAGGAAAGGTTATCGAATTAGTAACACAGCGTAAAGGTGAGTTATTGATTATGGAAACTAAAGGTGAGATGCAACACTTAGAGTTCGAAATTCCTTCTCGTGGTATTATCGGCTTACGTAACAACGTATTGACGGCTACTGCTGGTGAGGCTGTTATGGCACACCGCTTGAAAGGTTACGAGCCTTGGAAAGGTACAATCCCTGGACGTCAGCACGGTGTATTGATCTCTTTGGATAAAGGTACTACTACTGCATACTCTATCGATAAATTGCAAGACCGTGGTAAGTTCTTTGTAGATCCAGGAACGGATATCTACGAAGGTCAAATCTTGGGTGAGCACATCCGTGATAACGATTTAACGATCAATATCGTAAAAGGAAAGCAATTGACAAACATGCGTGCATCTGGTACAGATGATAACACACGTATTGCACCAGCAATTAAATTCTCTTTAGAGGAGTCTATGGAATATATCCAAAATGACGAATACATTGAAGTTACTCCACAAAGTATCCGTTTACGTAAAATCTACTTAACAGAAGGTGACCGTAAATTGAATGCAAAGAAATTTGTATAAGGATTAACATAACACATAAAAAAAGGCCTTTGTAAAAAGGCCTTTTTTTATGTGTTAATTTTTATTTCTTCTGTTTGACTTCACTCGCACGGTATACATCTGCTTCCGCTTTGAAGATTCTAAATTGTATATCATAGCCTTCTGGTACATAAACTACGATTGGGAGACGACCGTTGTAATCCACCACTGTAGGTCCTGCGGACACAAACTTCCATACCAGCTCGTTGTCAGGGCAAGCCATCATGGTGCTAGCAGCGCCCCCGTTGGATTTAAATTCATAGTAATTATAACCCCAACCTTCCAAAGGCTTAGTTTCGAGCGTGCCTTGCAAACGGTGCGTATTGCACTTGTCCACCTCCATCATCTTTCCAACTGAAAACTCTAGCTTTTTATTGCCATCCTGATCAGAATGTGGAACCTCAATAACCATTTGCTTATAGCCCTCAGCGGGCTTCGGGTAAATTGAAAAATCCTGTTTTAAAATTGTGCTTTGCGCCATAACGATAGAGTTTAATCCTATAAATGCTACGAGTAGACCGATGTTCTTTAAAACGTTTTTCTTCATGATATGTTCTTTTATTTTAAAATTAATAGCCTTTTAAGGGGCCCTCTCTTAAAATAGAGTCCTTTTTATCCTAAAGGTTTAACGCTTACTTTAGTTTACTCGGATCCAATTCCCGAATAAGCGCCCTTGCTAAGATCCTGTTTGGGTCCACAATTGCGAGGCCAGCATTCTCTTTTTCTGGAATGGCTAAGGGTAATTCGGTGCAACCCAGCACGATGGCTTTAGCGCCTTGCTTTTTAAGCGCCATAATGGCCTCAATCAAGGTTTGTCGGGCTCTATTGCTGACGGGGGCTGAGGTGGCCTTAATGCCATAGGTCTTATCATAGATGCTGGCGTGGACGAGTTCCTGTAATTCTTCCTGCGGCGCGATAGCACTTAGCCCGGCTTGCGTTAGAATATTTTGATAGAGACCTGTATTCTTGGTGCCTGTAGTACTCAAGACACCTACAGGGATCTCTCCAAAGTTGGAACTGATAAAGGCGGCTGTTTCTTCAATAAGATGCAGCAGCTTTACTTGACTATTTGCCTTTCGTAATTCTTCTTGAACGACATCAAAGATACGTGGGGCATGGGCCGTATTGCATGGAATAGCCACGACAGTAGCCCCAGCCTTTTCTAAGTCTAGGATTAGCTTGGCTAATGCAAAGGCAGGGTTCTCTGGGGACTGCCCGAGTAGATAAGCCGTTCGATCTGCAATTTTATGGGGCTGTGAAGATAGCATCAAGGGCAGGTGCTCTTGATCCGTTGTGGCCCTAGTTTCTTCAATTATTTTAGCTACGATGTCTAGCCCGGCTAGCGGACCGACACCACCTACGATTCCAATCATCTTATTTATTTCTTAGTCTAATTCCCCTTTGCGCCATTCATAAGCCCAGAAGGTTTGTTTATTATCCAAAAATAGCGCCAATAAATCTCCCATGGCTTGAAAGCCTGTCTCGGTATTCATAAAGACAGCCAAGCTCTCCTTGCTTTCGGGATATGCGATAAAGAAGCAGCGAAAGCCAGGGTTTGAACCTGTATGCCAAACAGCTGTCCCCAGCTCATTGAGCTGCATACGTAGGCCAAGGGCGCAGGGAACAAAGGCATCCGCAGGGCTTGGCGTGTCAGTTAGTTGTGCTTCAGACTGCTTTGTAAGGAGCAATTGATGGGATGCTGCCGTCAAGCCCTCCCCATTGATTAACGCGCGCTGAATAAAATTCGTATAATCTTCAGCGCTGGTATACAGCGTGTAGGCAGCATTAGGCTTGATGTATTTGCCCAGCGTCCTAGGCACTAGGCCTTTGTAATGTCCAAAAGCAGCATTCTCAGCCAGCTTTTCCTTCCATACAATTTCAGAATGCCTTAGTCCCAATGGGTGCAGCATTTCCGTTTCTACGAGCTGTTGAAATGATTTGCCACTCAGCTGCTCCATGGTTTCTTGTAAGAAATAAAAGCCTTCCCCGGAGTAGGCATAGCTTGTGCCGGGCATAAAGAGGAGTGTCAGTGGCGTTGCTCGCCAAGCATCAGTAGGCACATCCCCCTCCCAGTTTTTCAATCCTGTACGATGCGTTAGTACCATGCGCGCGGTAATCAGCTCTTTATTTGGCGTACTGGCTAAGCGATCATAGGCATAGTAGTTCCATAGGGGTGTATCTAGGTCTATAAGGCCCTGATCCATGAGCCGTAGGAAAACATAGGCCGTTACCACCTTTGTCAAGGAGGCCGCCTGAAAGGCTGTCTGCTGATTGACTGGGGCCTTGGTTGTAACATGTTTTACACCGAAAGTATAATGTTCGGCTTTTCCATCTTTAAAATGGGTGATTTGCATGCCCGGGATGCCCACTTTTGTGGACAAGTCCTGTAGCTTATTGTTTAAATCTTTTGGCTGTGCAAAGCTAGTGGTAGCTAGAAGAACACTGCAGCCTAATAGGGCAATACTAGTCTTGAATAGCCTTTGGCAGTTTATCATGATTGAGTGCGTTATATTTTTTAAGAATCTCTAGGGTTTTATGGATTGGCAATGCCTTTAATTCATTTCCAGCGTCTCCTTTCATGTCCTGGGCCATAAACATAGAGTTTAGGATGGCTTCTTCTGTAGCCTCCCATACGGCCAGAAACAAGGGGGACATGGCATCATTGTCCAAGTCTTGCAAGTCTAAGCTACGTCCTTTAGCTTGATGTGGGACGCGGTTTTGTGGGGCTGTTGAGAAGGCAATGGAGTAATCTCCACTTCCATTGGAGGAGAAGGCGCCGACATTGCCAAATGCAATATAAGAGCGCTTAGCAAGACGCTTTAAGTTTCTTGCCGACAAGGGCGCATCGGTAGCAATAATAATCATGCAGGAGCCATCGGCTTTGTAATTGTCCTTTGGATCCTTTAGGTAAAAGTTGTGCAATTCGCGCCCTACTGGTGCGCCATTAATATCCAGTACGCCCCCAAAGTTTGTCTGCACTAGCACCCCTACTGTATAGCCGCCCTTTGAGGCAGGGACTTGACGGGATGAAGTCCCGATGCCGCCCTTAAAGCCCAAGCATTCGGTGCCTGTGCCTGCGCCAACATTGCCTTCAGCGACAGCCCCCTCTTTAGCTAGGCTTAAAGCCTGTTGTACGTGCTTGGCTTGTACATGCCTACCTCGGATATCATTCAATCCGCCATCATTGGTTTCGCCGATAACGGAGTTGACCGATTTTACCTTTTCATTTCCAGGTAAGGCTATCATGTAGTCAATCAAAGCATCCGCTACCCGAGGTGCATTCAAGGTGTTGGTAAGCAGAATTGGGGTTTCAATATTTCCCAGTTCTTCGATCTGTGTGCTGCCCAACATCTTCCCAAAGCCATTGCCTACATAAACGGCAGCAGGAACCTTCTCTTGAAAGATATTTCCTGCATGTGGAAAGATGGCTGTAACCCCGGTTCGTATGTTTTGGCCCTCAATCAGGGTGGTATGTCCGACTTTAACGCCCTTCACATCCGTAATCGCATTGTGTTGTCCCGTAGGCAGTATGCCAATGCTGACGCCAAAATCACGTGCTCTACCACGTTTTTCTTGGGCATGAATTTGTTGTAGGCTAAGTGCGCACAAGAGTAAGGACATGCATATGCTGCTTGAAGATTTCATAGGTTTTAATTTTTTTAATGTTATAAGTTGATACAAGGCAATAATAGTTATTTTTTAATAGCCTAGCGCAATTATTTATACAAATGCGATGCCCCGACTTACAATCTAGGAATTCCTGTTCTTCCCTTTGTTTATGGTCATTATTACTTATCTTTACACGGAAAACAAATCTAAATAGACGTAATGAATAAAAGAAAATTCTTACCATTTTGTTTGGTTATCGCTGCAGTAGTAGTAGGCTGTCAAAACCAAAATAAAACAGAAACAACAACTAACCCGCTACTCTTAGCTTATGAAACCCAGTTTGAGGTTCCTCCATTTGACAAGATTAAAGTAGAGCACTACCGTCCTGCGTATGAGGAAGCTTTAAAACAGCACAATCTGGAAATTGACTCCATTGTAAACAATGCCGAAGAGCCTAGCTTTAGCAATACCATTGTAGCCTTGGAAAATTCCGGCGGCTTGTTGTACAAGGTATCCACTGTATTTGGTATGGCAAAAGCAGCCAACACGTCAGATTCCATTCAAGCTATTGACAAGGAGTTAGCGCCTGTATTATCAGCACATCGGGATGGTATTTCATTAAATGAAAAGCTTTTTGCGCGTGTGAAAGCCGTTTATGATAAAAAGGCTAGTTTAAACCTAGAGTCCGAAGATGCAATCTTATTAGAAGAAAGTTATAAAGGATTTGTACGTGCTGGAGCCAACCTCAGTGCTACAGATAAAGAGAAATTAAAGAAAATTAACGCAGAAATGTCTGTTCTTACCACCCAGTTTGATCAGAATATTTTAGCTGAAACGAATGCCTTTGAATTGGTTGTAGAGAATGAAGCCGATTTAGCTGGTCTTCCTGCTGGTTTAAAGCAAGCAGCAGCTGAAGAAGCAAAGGCAAAAGGTAAAGAAGGCAAGTGGTTATTTACCTTAAAAAATCCATCTGTTATGCCATTCTTGCAGTACGCGGATAATCGCGAATTGCGTAAGGAGATCTGGAATGCTTATCAGATGCGTGGTAATAATGGGAATGATGCAGATAACAAAGAAAGCATTAAGAAAATTGCCAACCTACGTTTAGAAAAAGCGAAGATGCTAGGCTATGCATCCCATGCAGCATACGTACTGGAGGAATCTATGGCGGGCAACCCAACGAATGTATATGCCTTATTAAATAAGATTTGGACTCCTGCCTTAGCAAAGGCTAAAGTAGAGGCTGCGGAGATTGAAGCAGAAATCAAAGCAAGTGGCGCTGACTTTCAGGTTGCTCCTTACGATTGGCGCTATTACCAAGAGAAAATTCGCAAAGCAAAGTATGCTTTGAATGAAGAAGAGATTAAGCCTTATTTCAGCTTGGCTGCAGTACGTGAAGGAGCCTTTGCAACTGCGAATAAATTATTCGGCTTAACTTTTATCGCCTTAAACAATGTTCCGGTATATCATGATGAGGTTGAGGTTTATGAAGTTAAGGACAAAGATGGCTCACACCTAGGTTTATTATATGCCGACTTTTTCCCACGGGCATCTAAAAAAGGCGGTGCTTGGATGACATCTTTTCGTGCGCAAAGCAGCAAGGATGGGAAGCGTGTAGCTCCAGTGATTGCTATCGTATGTAACTTCACGCCTCCAGTAGGAGATCAACCAGCATTATTAACCTTTGATGAAGCGACTACCCTTTTTCATGAATTTGGACATGCATTGCATGGTTTGTTGTCAAATGTAAAGTATAGAAGTCTTGCTGGAACAGCTGTTTCAAGGGATTTTGTAGAGCTACCTTCTCAGATTATGGAAAATTGGGCTGCAGATTCAGAGGTATTGAAGACCTATGCTAAGCACTACCAAACGAAAGAGGCTATTCCAGATTCACTAATTGCTAAGATGGAAAAGGCCGGTACTTTTGGACAAGGCTTTGCCACAGTTGAGTATGTAGCTGCATCCTTATTAGATTTAGACTACCATGCTAGAACAAGCCCAATTACAGAGGATATCAATGCCTTTGAAAGCAAAGGCATGAAAAAAGTAGGTTTAATCGATGCGATTATTCCACGTTATAGAAGCACTTATTTTCAACATATTTTCTCAGGTGGCTACTCTTCAGGTTACTATAGCTATATCTGGGCAGAAGTATTGGATTCAGATGCATTTGCAGCCTTCAAAGAAAAATCATTATATGATGAAGGTACAGCAACCTCTTTCCGTAAGAATATCTTAGAAAGAGGGGCTACAGGCAATCCTGCGGAGATGTATAAGAAATTCCGTGGAGCTGATCCAAACCCGATCTACTTAATGCAGAAACGCGGCTTAAACTAATAAGCGTCAAAATAATGTAAAAGGCAAACTTTCTAGTTTGCCTTTTATTTTTTATTCAATAATATTATTTAGATTTGTTCTAAATAATAAAACTATGTGTAAAGCAATTGTCTTAAGTTCTAAGGGTGCTACTACAGTAACCTACTGTACAGCCTGTAGTACACATTATATATGGCAGCGTAGCTATCTATTAACCTTCACGCCCTCAGCGTATAAGCAATTCTGCTTAGATGTCAGCGACAAGATTGGCAAGGAGTCCTATTATCTCTTTCCTGACGCGATCTGGCGAATGGTTATGCGTACGCCCTTGCCGGAGCTGCTCTTTACATTTACAGATGAAGAGTGGTCGGATTTTCAGGAGGCGCTGAATGAGGCGGCTTATATGCAGGAGATACATCAGCTACTGGCATAGCTGAGCAACGATATGAAGACCTAGCGACTTATTTTCCTTTCCCTGAAAATAGGTCGACTAGGCACCAATTTGTAAGCTACTGCTTTTAAGTAAGCAGTAGCTTATACACTTAAAGAATTAAACTGTAGGTCGTAGAGCTTCTTGTAGTAGCCATTAATAGCGAGCAGTTCTCCATGAGTACCCATCTCCTTGATTTCTCCTTTGTCAAAGACAATGATTTTATCTGCCTTTTGTATGGTGGACAGTCGATGCGCAATCACGATTGAAGTACGATCTGTCATAATTTTATCAATAGCCTGTTGGATAAGCAGCTCTGTCTCTGTATCAATAGATGAGGTCGCCTCATCAAGCACTAAGATGCTTGGATTGTGTACCAAGGCGCGGATAAAAGAAATAAGTTGTGCCTGGCCTGAAGAAAGCGTCGCCCCGCGCTCCTGTACTTGGAAGTCAAAGCCTCCTGGGAGTTGCATAATAAAGCCATAGGCTCCCACCTTTTTACTGGCTTCTATAACCTCCTGGAGACTTATTGCTGGATTATTAAGGGTGATATTGTTGAAGATGCTGTCAGCAAAGAGGAAAACATCCTGTAGGACGACGGAGATATGACTACGTAAGACATCTAGCTTATAATCCCGAATATCTATGCCATCCAGGAGGATCTGTCCTTTTTGGATTTCGTAGAAGCGAGTCAGGATATTAATACTGGATGATTTCCCGGCCCCTGTTGCACCAACCAGGGCAAGCGTTTCTCCTGGTTTTACGGTAAAGTTTACATTCTTTAAAACCCAATTTTCATCGTTGTACGCAAACCATACATCCTTAAATTCTATCTTTCCAACAATATCTGCTGGGGCATGGCTGCCCTTGTCTGGGGTAAAGGCATCGGTGTCTAAGACTTCAAAGATACGTTCGGCTGAGACCATCCCCATCTGTAGGGTATTAAACTTATCGATAAGCTCTCGAATCGGCCTAAAGATCATGTTGATATACATTAAGAAGGCGACTACCACTCCTGGGGAGATGGAATTGGCTAGAATCTGTTTTGAGCCATACCAGACCAAGAGTCCTGTGGATATGGCTAGAATAATTTCTAGTACTGGAAAGAAGATGGAGAAGTACCAGTTGGCGCGTATGTTGGCATCCCTATGCTTGGCATTGATATGCTTAAACTTCTTCATCTCTTGGGTTTCGCGCGCGAAATATTGGATAACGGCCATCCCACTAATATGCTCTTGCAGGAATGTATTTAGGTTGGAAACCCAGGTACGTACCTCTACAAAGGCTGACTTCATGGCTTCCTTAAAGATGTAGGTCGCCCAGAGCATTAAGGGCATAGGGATTAATACGATTAAGGTAAGTTTCCAATCGGTGTAAAGCATAACGCCTAGGATGACCACCAATTGTAAAAGGTCTCCAATAATTTGTATCAAGCCTTGTGAAAAGATATTTGAAATGGTTTCAAGATCCGATATGGTACGGGTAATTAGCTTGCCAATTGCGGTATTGTCAAAGTACTTAAGGCGTAGATTGATAATATGGTTGAATACCTGTATGCGAATATCCCGAATAACATTTTGGCCTAAGAGGTTTGTGGTCAGGGTGTGGTAATACCGAATCACTGTTTGCGCAAGCAGCAGTCCAATCATTGCAATCAGCATCCAGGTTAAGCCTGAGGGGTCAGCATTTAGAATATACTTGTCTAAGGTGTATTCAATCAATAGCGGAAGGGCTGGAGCCACGGCTGCAAGCAGGATGGTCAGGATGACTGAGGCCCAAAAAATTGTGCTATAAGGCCGCATATAATGTGTCATGCGCTTTAGCAATTTACTATCGTATGTCGTGCCGACTACTTTTTTATCTTTCAAGGTGTTTGTATATAAGGATAAACAACTTTTGTTAGGTAGAGTCCATGCGCCGGTACCGAAGTGCCTGCCTGAGATCTGTCCTGACTTTGAATTACATCTACTATTGAATCGGGCGCTTTATCTTTTAAGCCGATTTCCAACAAGGTGCCCACAATGGCCCGCACCATATTGCGTAAAAAGCGGTCTGCTGTAATCTGAAAGACCAGCTTGTCTGCTTCCTGATGCCATACTGCCCGTTTAATGTCGCATATATTTGTAAATACTTGTGTATTGGATTTCGAAAAACATCCGAAGTCCTGCTTACCTAACAAGTATTGTGCAGCTTTGTTCATGCGTTCCACATTTGGGATCTCCCGAACCTGCCAGGACCGATGCTGTAGAAAGGGGTCCTTTTGAAAGTGAATATGGTATTCGTAAGAACGCTCGGTCGCATCAAATCGGGCATGGGCCTCGGGGGCTACCGGGTGCAGGTCTAAAACACTTATGTCAGCAGGCAGTAGCGAGTTTAAGGCGTGGATAAACTTTGGCTGAGGGGGCATATTTGCTGAGCTACAATCAAAGTGCACATAAAGTTGCTTAGCATGCACGCCTGTATCCGTTCTGCCCGCACCAATGGTTTCTATATCGTTGCGTAATACCTTGGCAAGCGCTTCATTTAAAACCTGTTGAACAGCGACTGCATTGTGCTGTATTTGCCAGCCATGATAGGCGGTCCCGTCGTAAGCAATTTTTAAAAAATAGCGTTGTAGTTTGTCTTCCACTTAACAAAGGTAAGTATTTGTGGGCTTACATAAAATGATTGATTTACAGGAATTACTTTGAGCTGACTGCGGCTGTGGCTTGTTTTGGAAATTGAAATATCAGGCGCGTGCAGCTGCCGTGGCCTAAATTAGATTTACGTCGAAAACCAATTATATTAACAAATTTATCTAAGTTTGTCTTAGAATAATCTTTATAAAAATACGCTTATGATTCAACGGATTCAAACGATTTGGTTATTGGCTGCAGCGCTAGTGCTCTTGAGCCTCTTTATTTTTCCTTATATAAGCTTTATAGACTTAGTAGGCTTGGGTAAACGGGTTTTCGTAACTGGGATTTTCTCCTCAGTAAACAATGCGTCTGTGCAGGAGAGTAGTACTGTCTTGATGACCGTGGTTGCAGCATTTGTAGCTGTATTCCCCTTGTTAATTATCTTTTTGTTTAAAAATAGAAAGCTACAGCTGCTCTGTGTGTATGTGGCCATTGTTTTGGTGGTGCTTTTGGGCATCTGGATGTATGTTTCAGGAAATAATATGCTGTCTGCAATCTCTTTAAGCTTAAAGCCTAGCAATATTGGGGTTGGATTTTTTATGTTGCCAATCGCTGTGATTTTGTTGTCCATGGCGGCAAAGGGTATCAAGCGGGATGAGCTTCTTATTAAATCAGCCGATAGGTTGCGTTAAGATGAAGATGCGTCTAACTCTATTTTTCGCCACTGTTATGCTGTCTATGTGCATGCATAAAGTCGCTGCTCAGCAAGTAGCAGAGCCAATACTCACCGATGAGTTACAGGTGGATGTAAAGGCGGTACGCTGGGATAGCAAAACCGATACGCTAACGGTAGATTTGTTCTTGATTTCTTATCAGGTAAATCCGCGAGAGTTTAAGCTGAATACCTTTGCTACGCAGGTGATGGATACGACTGGGAAGCCTTATCTATACAGCAGTATGCAGATGGGGAGAGTGATTGTACGGATTGCGGATAGGCAGAACTACATGCATTACCTGCTAGCTGAAAATACACCGGTCCCCCTGAGCATTAAGATTGCCAATTGGGGAAAGGCTAAGGCCGCTAAGGTTGTCCTCGTCTTTGAGAATAGTGCTGAGGAAGGTCATTTTATACAAAAAGAGGTTAATTTTTAAATTAACCTCTTTTTGTTTTATTCAGCAGGGCTGTTTATCTAGAATATCTAAACTGCTGCTTATCCATATTTGCCATTTGATCCTTCATCATTTTAATCTGATCGGCTAGCAATTTGTTTTTATCTGCTTTCTTGGCTTCAGCAAGAAGTTTCTCTGCTTCGCGCTTATTGCGCTTGGCCATTGCTACTCCCGCTAAACTAAGCTTAGCCATAGCCACATTGTGGTCCATATGTAAGCCTAAACTTAAAGCCTTCTTAAAGAATTTCTCTGCTTGTAAAGGGGCTTTCTGCGACTCCAAGATGCCAAGTAGCATATGGTAGTAGCCATGTTGAGCGGAGATAAGCTGTGTCTCGTAATTCTTGATGTTGCCTAACCATTGCGCAGCCTTTGTCATATTCTCCTTGCGTAAGAACCATTGTGCGAGCAGCATGTTTTCGTTAAAGAAGACAGTTACCCAAGCTAAAATCGTGAGGAAGATACCCAAGATACCCCATCCCCAAAGGCCAAACCAAAATAGAACTACGGTTCCGATTAATAGTAGACTGCTAAGAATTATGCGAACAATATTTGACATAAAATATATTTTCTAGTACAAGACATTAAGTTTTGCAAACTTAGCTAAATTTAGCTTCATACACAATACTAGGGCCTTGGATATAAAGGCCCAAATCCAGGTCTTATTTCTAAGAAGTCGGTGCAGCTATTCCACAAGGGGTGTATTTATTGATTATCGCTGCGGGATAGGATTGCGCTATAAGTTCATTATTTGTAGGTTTGTATTATGAAAGCAACCTATCACCCGAGTTGGCAGGCGGTCCTTGCGCCAATCTTGTCCCAGCCCTATATGCAAAAGTTGAGCGACTTTGTGGAAAGGGAAAGGGCGGAGCAGCTGGTGTTTCCTGCTGAGCGGGATGTCTTTAAAGCCTTTGAGCTGACGCCATTAGATGCGGTGAAGGTGGTGATCTTAGGTCAGGATCCCTATCATAATTTAGGTCAGGCACAGGGCTTGGCCTTTTCGGTGCCAGCAGGGATGGCCTTGCCCCCTTCTTTAAAAAATATGTATAAGGAACTTGGTGAGGATATTCCAGGATTTACCTGCCCAAAGTCTGGGGACTTAAGCGCTTGGGCCGCGCAAGGCGTGCTCCTCTTGAATGCTACCCTTACGGTACGTGCGCATGAGCCAGCCTCCCATCAGAAGCAGGGCTGGGAGCAGTTTACGGATCAGATTCTTGCCGCAATCTCTGAAAAACAAGAAGCGGTTGTCTTTTTATTATGGGGAGCTGCGGCCCAGCAGAAGGCTAAATTATTGGATGCGCAGAAGCATCTCTTGCTGAAGGCTGTACACCCTTCGCCGCTGTCGGCATATCGGGGATTTTTTGGATGCAAGCATTTTTCGCAAGCCAATGCCTACTTGTCCAGCAAAGGTAAAGCAGGCATTGATTGGTCTATTTAAGCATAGCGCTCGGCTAAGCCTAGAAGTTGATGGTCCTTGTTGGGCAGTCTGTTGGTATGCTTTATCTGGATTTTCTTTCCATTTTGCTGCACATGGGTAAACAGCAAGTGACTGTCGTATACAATTTCAAATTTATCCCGAAGATTGATTGGCTCTAAGGGTTCGCCTAGGATAACATATTCCAATTCTCCTTTTGAAGTAAAGCGTTTAATAATAAGTTCCTGCGCTTTGTTTTCCTCTATATAAAACCATGCGCCATCTCCTACACCGCCTAAGTATTGTGCGCCTTTGGGCACAGTTATCGGCTTAGAATGGTAGCGCATACAGCCAATAGAAATGTCCTCTGGCAAAAGGCTTGCCTTGCTTGCCCAGACATTGTCGCCTAGCTTTCTTACTAGAAACAAGAAGGACTGCCAGCGGTTCATCTTAAAGTGTTTAAGGCCCTGCTGTGGACAGTATGAGAAGATCATGCGGTCTGAAACGGCATTGACAACATTGCTTATCGGGCTGGCCTTAATGGTTTCAGGGAAGTTGATGCTATGTCTCCAGGTATACTTTTCGGAGGCCCGAATCAGCATGCGGGTTATAAATCGGGAGCAGTTGTTGTTGTTGCGCGCTACTGCCCCATAAGGGAAGGTGCCTTGCGCGACACAGTCGTCTCCATAGGCTTTTGCAAGTTCAAAATTAATATCCTTGGCAATGGAAAAATATACAATGCCATCCCCATACATGGCTTCTTTTAATTGTTCAAACTTGAGAATAATATCGTCCAGGTTCACTAATTTATCATGTTGACATACCGCGCGAATGTTGATGTCTAGGCGAGGATCGGAATCTTTAGAGCGTGCACGCCCATAGCCACGTGGAGTAATGTAACGACCAAAGTCATAAAACAGCATTTCTCCAGTCTCTTTTTTGATAAGTACAATGCCGGTGTGACCAACTTTAAAATTTAGATTTTTGACAAGTCCGATTTTTTTAAAAAACATCATCCACTTCTCGTCGCCCCGAATTGTTGCATCCGGCCAAGTGAGAATAATGGCTAAGTCTTTATAGGTTCGCGGATTTTCTTTCATGCAATGCTGATTTTTTGAAATTAATATTCCAAAGGAACGATTGGTTCTTTCTTACTGGTGGACATTATCATCATGGTTTGAAAGGTTTTTACGAAGGGTATTTTCGATATTTTCTCCATAATTACAGCTTCATAAGCCTTAATGTCTTTTACGTAAACCTTAAGCATAAAGTCGCAGTTGCCGGTAACGTGATGGCATTCTGTGACCTCAGGAATTGCTTTAACTGCTTCTACAAAGGCTGGAATAGCGTTATGGGTATGAAAATCAAGCGATATTTGTATAAATGATTTAATGCCTAGGCCGAGTTTCTCTTCATCGACAAAGGCATGATAACTCTTAATAAAGCCAGAGTTTTCAAGTTTGCGTACGCGTTCCAGCGTTGGCGCCGGCGACAGCCCTATGCTTGATGCTAATTGTAAATTAGTAACCCGCCCATTTTCTTGTAAAATCTTAAGGATTTTTAAGTCCGTTTTATCAGGTTGATATGGCATGGATAAATATTTAATTTTGTAAGAGGTAAATGTACAAAATAATGTTTGGCATGTACAAATAACAGTTCTTTAATCTTAAGTTATAGTTTTTAATTATTAAAAACTTCATCAGGTATCGATTGTCTTTATAGCAATCATGTTATTGTCATAATAAATTGGCCAAAATGGCTTCTAAGCTTAATTAGTGACCTCTGTCATATTTTTTATGAAAAATAGCGTTAAATCCATTCGGATATGGGGTTTTATTGCCTATATATCGTATCTTTGTTGTCCGAATTAAGGTAGGAATCGCCTATAATATTAAAGGGGAATAGAAATGAGTACCAAAGACGACGAATTACTAAAAGAGTTAGAACTCGAAGAATATAAGTACGGTTTTACAACCGACATTGAGATGGATGTTGCGCCGATCGGCCTTTCTGAAGAAACTGTTCGCATGATTTCAGCGAAAAAGAATGAGCCAGAATGGTTGTTGGAATGGCGCTTAAAAGCTTATCGTCACTTCTTGACGATGAAGAAGC
>JASLCA010000066.1 GCA_030146225.1 Sphingobacterium sp.
AATTAGAGACAGATAACTTACAAGAGCTTGTTGAT
Organism: Sphingobacterium sp.; assembly: GCA_030146225.1. Taxonomy (GTDB): domain Bacteria; phylum Bacteroidota; class Bacteroidia; order Sphingobacteriales; family Sphingobacteriaceae; genus Sphingobacterium. The sequence continues at coordinate 36 of JASLCA010000066.1, forward strand.
ACAAACAAGACCGTAATGGTACAATATGCTGCTTCTTGGTGTGGCAACTGTAGAATTATGAAGCCAAAATTTAAAAAATTGGCTACTGAAAATGAAGATGTTTACTTTGTAATTGTGGATGCAGAGAAATTCCCTGAGTCCCGCAAGCTTGCGAACGTAAACAACCTACCTACATTTGCTGCATTTAGAGATGGTAAATTGGTAAACCAAGTACAAACAAACAAAGTTGACGGAGTAATTGAAATATTAAATGAAGCTACCAGTAATTAAACACCTTATTGAGTTTATTCAGCAAAATGATGTGGACTTTGTACATGAGACCATTGAAACTTTGGAATCCTTAACGGAATCTCCAGCATTAAAAGATGAGGAGCTAGACGTTATAGGAGAAATTATTTCCAACCTATATGGAGCGGTGGAAGTGGATAAACTTATAAAAGCCGGTGCCCCACAAAATGAAGCTTTAAATAGCTTTATGAAAAGGGTTCTCGGATCCATTGACCAATAATATTATTATCAGCTTCCCATATTTAGCTGAGGTAAAACTTTTCTGCAACAAGCCTGCTGTTTATAACTTGGCTGATGTGGAAAAGTTTTTTTTTGGCATCCTGCCATTTGACAGTTTTTAACCCTATTTTTACTAGTACTAAAGGTTACTATTTTTAAAACGAACAACCATTCTTGCTTGGCGTTTTCTCACCAAATCCAAAGAGCTGGCATGCGCAAGTTTTAGACAAAGATTTTTAATTGTTGGTAAGGGGAATCAAAATCATTTGATTCCCCTTATTTTTTGTCTAGCAAAAGGTTACAGAATTCCAATTGGTTTGAACCCGAAATATTTCTTACTTTTAACCTTGATGAGAAAACTATACATTAGCCTTTACCTCCTAAGTATCCTTGTTACACAGGCTTTTAGCCAAGCCTATAAGCCGTTGCAGGCAGCAGATATTTTGTTGCAGATGCAAAAGCTCAACACCTTGGGAACAGTGCTGTACTTTGCGGCTCACCCAGATGATGAAAACACAAAGCTTATTGCTTACCTCGCATCCGAACGAAAGGTTCGAACGGCCTACTTATCCCTTACTAGGGGCGATGGCGGTCAAAACCTTATTGGCACCGAGCAGGGTGCAGAACTGGGACTTATACGGACTCAAGAACTGCTGCAGGCGCGCAAGATAGATCAGGGCGAACAGTACTTTACAGCGGCCTATGATTTTGGCTTTTCTAAAACACACTCCGAAACCTTTGCCTTCTGGAATAAACAGGAAGTACTGCGCGAGGCCGTCTGGATTATAAGGAAGCTACAGCCCGACATTATTATTACGCGCTTTCCACCTGATGAAAGGGGCGGCCATGGACACCATCAAGCTTCAGCGATGCTAGCAAAAGAGGCTTACATTGCTGCTGCGGATAAAAACATCTTCCCAGAGCAGCTTTCAGAAGTAGCACCTTGGCAAGCTAAACGCTTAATCTGGAATACGGGCAGCTTTATGCACATGCCTGAAAATGGCCCGCCACTTCTTAAAATAGATATTGGACAGTTCAACACCCTGTTGGGGCAATCCTATGGAGAACTCTCAGCTGTAAGTCGTTCACAACATAAAAGCCAGGGCTTTGGCGCCGCCGTAACAAATGGACAGACAATAGAATCATTCGAACATGTAAGTGGAAGCCAAGCTCAAAATGACATCTTCGACGGGGTAAACCTATCTTGGTCAAGAGTTAAAGGCGCTGAAAAGATAGCGAAGTCCGTGGATGAACTTATCGCCAAATATAAGCCAGAAGCACCACAACAATCTATTCCAGGATTGGTTAATATCTGGAAATCCATACAGCACTTGGACAATGCGTACTGGAAGGAAAAGAAATCCAAGGAGCTAGAAAACTTGATCCTTGCCTGCGCAGGTATACATATTGGAGCCTGGGTAGAAAAGCCCTACTATACACAGGGAGCAAGCATCCCCTTTAAGACAGCAGTAGTGCTAAGAAATCCCAATGTAAAGCTGAGCTTGCTCGAAGTAGATCAGCAAGCCACAAACTTAGCCCTAGCCTACAATACGAGCGCCTCCTTTGATAGTCACTACCAGGCGCAGAATACCACCCAGCCCTTTTGGTTAGCGAAACCATTTTCCCTAGGCAAGTTTGCTATTGAAGACAAGGATTTTGGTCAAGCCAGCAATCAGGATCTGCCTTCAGCAAAGGTTCTTCTAGGCATTGAGGGAATTAAAATTCCCTTGGTATTGCCATTAAAATACAAGTATGTAGACCCTGTTCGTGGAGAAGTACAGGAGTATGTACAGGTAAGGCCTAACCTAACGGCTGTTGCAGCGCAATCCAGCCTGTTAATAGGCTTAGGCCAGACAAGAACAATCTCGGTGCAGTTCCAGCAGCAAGCAGGCCTTACACAGCAAGCTACAATCGTTGCCAATATCGCCGCCGCAGGCTGGAAAGTAAGCCCATCGCATGTAAGCTTGAATTTCGACAAGGATAATAGCCTGCTTACACAAGAATTTGAAATTCAAAATATCTCCGCAAGCGATGCCGCTGCAAGCTTGGTATTCACAGCCGAAGGTCATCCCCTACAGGGAATAAGAGAAATCGCTTATAGCCATATTCCTACACAAGCTTGGTTTCCGCCTGCTGCTGTAAAATTACAGGGCGTAGATTTAATAAATCCAGTAAAACAAGTCGCGTATATTATGGGTGCTGGAGATCGAGTACCCGAAGCCCTTAAGGCGCTCGGCATGCAGGTAGATATTATTAAGACCGAAGATATTACAGCAGCCCTGCTGAGCAAGTATGAGGCTGTTGTCTTTGGGGTACGTATTATGAATGTAGACAAAAACATTGCGCAGAAACTCCCTATTGTGTATGCCTATGTAGAAAATGGTGGGGTTGCGCTGATGCAGTACAATGTTAACACAGCCTTAAAACTTGCAGACTTTGGGCCAAAGCCCCTAAGCATTACGCGGGCAAGAGTTACCGAAGAGGATGCCCTAGTACATTTTATCAACCCTGAAGATCCGGCCTTAAATTATCCAAATAAGATTAGCGCAAAAGACTTTGATAATTGGGTGCAAGAGCGCGGACTTTACTTTGCGGAACAGATAGACCCTAGTTATCGCACGCCTTTGTCTATGCATGATAAGAATGAAAAGGCCCATAATGGCTCATTATTGATAAATAATTACGGAAAAGGCAAGTTTATCTATACTTCACTGTCATTTTTCAGACAATTACCCGCAGGAGTTCCCGGAGCTAGTAGATTATTTGTAAATTTGTTAACAAAGGAAAAATAACGAATAAAATATAATGGAAAATCAAGTAGAAAAAAACGAAACAATCAACACTAAAGGAATTATTATCCTCCTAGGTTCTGTTTTTGGAGCCCTAATCTCAATTGTTACCTGTGGAACATTTACGGGTTTCATTACGGGTATCGTTGTCGGTTTAATCTTCGCTACTTTCTTTATCAGCGCTTTTTTACCACACAAACCACATGACAGATAAGGGATTACCTCCTTTTGTTAAAAGCTGGCGACAGTTCTACATATACGTATGTATATGGCTTGTTGTCTGCATTTTAGGCCTTTATTGGTTTACTAGATATTTTGCATGAGTACTATTGATTGGATAGTACTCTTTGCAACCCTATTGCTTATTGTCATTTATGGCATGTACAAAAGCCGAGGGATAAAAAATATTGATGGTTACATCGTAGGCGATAGGGAACTGCCTTGGTATAATGTTGGCCTGTCCGTTATGGCTACCCAGGCCAGCGCCATTACCTTTCTTTCGGCACCAGGGCTTGCTTATTCCAACGGGATGGGCTTTGTACAGTTCTATTTTGGCCTTCCCTTGGCCATGATTATCCTCTGTATAACCTTTGTGCCCATCTTTAATCGCCTCAAGGTTTATACCGCATATGAATTTCTTGAAAACCGCTTTGATGTAAAGACTAGGGTCCTTACGGCCATCTTATTTCTGATACAACGCGGTATTTCCACAGGGATTACCATCTTTGCCCCATCTATCATCCTCTCGAGCATCTTACACCTAGACGTTACCTATACCACCTTAATGATTGGCATAACGGTAATTATATACACCGTCTGGGGAGGCACGAAAGCCGTATCCTATACACAGCTCTTGCAGATGGGGATTATATTTACGGCAATATTCGCTGCGGGGATAATGGTAGTAAAGCTACTCCCTGCACATATAGGCTTTTCAGAGGCCCTGCATATTGCAGGAAAGTCCGGAAAAACCAATGCCATAGACCTGAGCTTTGACCTCAACAATCAATATACCCTATGGACGGGATTGATAGGAGGCTTCTTCTTACAACTATCCTATTTTGGGACTGATCAAAGCCAAGTGGGACGCTACTTAACTGGCGCATCCATAAGGGATTCCCGAATGGGCCTCTTAATGAATGGTTTATTAAAAGTGCCCATGCAGTTTGCCATCCTGCTTATTGGGGTGCTCGTTTTTACCTTCTATCAATTTAATACCCCGCCTTTGTTTTTTAACAATGTAGAGGTTCATAAGATTGAGAATGGGCCGTACAAAGCAGATTACAAGCGTCTGGTCGCTAAAAACGAAAGCCTGAGTCAGGAGAAAAAAAATATAGTACTCGATCTAACAGCCGCCATTCAAAATGAGGATCAGGTGGCCGTGGACAAGGAGCGCACCGCATTGCAGGGTAAAAATGCAGAAAGCCAGCTAATCAGAAAGGATATGGAGGAGCTGTTGCTGAAAAACAACCCCAAGGCGGAGCTAAATGACAACAACTATATATTCCTCTCTTTTATTACCAGCACCTTCCCAAGGGGCTTTATAGGCCTCTTAATAGCCGTTATATTCTTGGCCTCTATGGGCGCAACAGCCAGTGCCATCAATTCCTTATCCTCTACCTCAGCTGTGGATATCTATAAACGCTTTATCAACAAGGAGGCTTCCGACAAAACCTATTTACGCGCCTCTAGGATACTCACCCTATTTTGGGGAATAATAGCCCTGATTGTAGCTCTTTTTGCAAACAAACTTGGGAATCTACTTGAAGCCGTAAATATCTTGGGATCCTTGTTCTACGGAACCATACTGGGTATATTTTTGGTCGCATTCTACTTTAAGCGCATCGGAGGGAAGGCTGTATTTTGGGCGGCGCTATGTACGGAGGTTGTGGTGTTTGCGGTATGGAAGGCAGACATCTTAGCATACCTATGGCTCAACCTATTGGGCTGTATCTGTGTAATTCTCTTCGGCTATCTGCTGCAATGGGCAAAGCCCACAAAAGTAACCCCGGTATAAATTAAAAATACCCGCATGTCCTATGCTGTCCTGCTAAGATTGCGGAGTTTACATCCAGCACTATAAACTTGCGTGAAAGACTATTATGCTTCTAGGGAACTAGGAGCTAAGCCATTAAAAGTATCGACGGTAAAGATTAAAAAGCACCCGCTTGTCCTATGCTGTCTTGCTAAGATTGCGGAGTTTACATCCAGCACTATAAACTTGCGTGAAAGACTATTATGCTTCTAGAGGACTAGGAGCTAAGCCATTAAAAGTATCGACGGTAAAGATTAAAAAGCACCCGCTTGTCGTATTCTGTCATTACGGAGTTTACATCAACCACTATAAACTTGCGTTTAAAGGCCCTTATCGTTGCCGGCAGGTTGCTGACATCATAGCCTACTATACGCAAGGCATCCACATAGTTAAAGTCTGCTGGCAGGGGAGCTAAATTGGACTCATCATACCAAACCCCAAAGCCATGCTCAGCTAAGCGTTTCCAAGGGAATAGAACACTCGGATCATCCTTACGCATAGGCGCAATATCCGCATGCCCAATAAAGTTGGTCATCGGAATCTGATACTTAGCCCGTAAGGTTTCCAAAAGTGTTAACAGCGCTGAAATCTGCGCATCAGAAAAGGGTTCTTTCCCATTGTTGTCCAGTTCAATCCCCAAGGAAATTGAATTTATATCAGAAATATTCCCCCACTTAGAACGTCCCGCATGCCATGCACGCAGGTAGTCATTAAGCATCTGCACGACACGTCCATCCCGACCGATAACATAGTGGGCAGAGACCTTGGTATGTGGAAGTTGAAAGGTACGAATGGTTTGGTTAATGCTTGTCTGAGCGGTATGATGGATAATCACGTAACTCGGCTTACGTACGTCATAATGCATCGCATCCGCACGGTCTACCTCTTTATTCATGCCCTCCATCATCATCAGGCGGACATTTTCTGAAATAGTAAGATCCGCAGAAGGAATCAAACCGTCCTCAGAATGTACGGGCACCTGAATGGCGGGAGCTTTTACGGTATCAGCCTTGACCTTAAAGCTATCGGACACGACAATAGGCTGGTTTTGAGGCTGTAGAACAACTTTCTTCTTTGTTCCGCAGCCAAATAGCAAACTTATTACACAAAGTCCGAAGGCTATTCTCATACTAAATTATCTAGGTAAGGTATAGGAAAGACCCATTGCTAAGGCCTGACTATACTGAATTTTGGTAGATTCCCCAGAGTTATAAACCATAATACCCGCCAAAGAAACATTCACTGCTCCGGAAACCTTTGCAGTAAGGGTTGCATCTAAACGGTGATCTGGATCAGTAATATCTTTATAATCCGCAAATAGATTATAACGTGTCTTTAAGTGTAAATTCTTGGAAAGGTTCCGGTCTAAGTTGGCCGTTATCTGAAAAGCTAGATCATTCCTAAAATCCTGGCCTGGCTTAAGTCCAAACTTCTCTTGATCCTTTGTAATAGCCTTATTGTCTGGATAGCGCTCTTTATACTGTTCAATCGTAAGCGGCTTAACACGGTTGTCTAAAACCAAGGTTTGACGCGCCGTACCTGTACCTAAACGCAGGGAGAAACTTTTATCAGGTTTATACTCCAAACCGAATGATTCTGTAAAATAACCAGGTCCCATAAAGCTAGACCAATACTCTGCAATACGCTCTTTTCCATCGGCGTCTTTACCATAAGTAAAGCCTAAGTCAAATTGAGATTCAAAAGTCAACGAGAAATAAAGAGCCCAGGTAGGAGAGAGCTTATAAGCAATCTTATTATCCCAGAAGATACGGTCATTGTTTTTCTTGGCCAGTTGATCCTTGTTCCGAATCTTTCCATACTTAAGATCTATCTCTGATACAAACTGGAAATTATTCTTATTGTATTCTGACTTATGACCTGCCAAGCCACCCAAAGCAACAGAGTTCACTCCCCCAGCGCTCCAGTTATCACTAAAAGAGGCTTGATTTGCATTCAGCCCAAAGCGGGTCCAATGCTTCCAATAATTAACCTCCAAGTCCAGCTTAGGAATTGGCACATGCAATTTATTTAACTTGGATAATGGGGAGTCTTTTGATTCCACAAGGCTGGTATCTGGCAGGGCACGAAGATCTTTTAGATCTACCTGCGCATAGGCTAGGTTTAAGCCATTAAGAGTCACAAGGACGAGAAGTATCTTTATTTTATTCAACATATTATCCTTTATTATCTACTTCTAAATCTATATCGGGCAGTTTCGGTAAAAAGCGCAAGTTAGGATTTAATTTAAACATTTCATACTTACGCTTTATATAAGCTGAAAGATCATAAGGCGATGCCGCCTGTATAAAGTAATAGCTGGGACGATAGTTCTGCATAAAATTAGTCAAGGGTTGCCCAGAAAGCCCAGTTATCCCCGCAACAAGCTCTGCGGTAAATTTATAATCAATTACATTTTCCTCGTATTCCTGCTGAATAATCTTTGTCAAGCGCTTGGCCTGCTTGGCTTCCTTACTAAAAAGGCTGTATATCGCATTAATACTAACCCCGGCCCCAGTTGGTCCCACACTCAGAAAGCTGCCTGGATCTGCCAGCTTATAGGCTTTATTAAAGTCTTCGCGCCGTTGCTTCAGGATTTCCTCCGGGGACTTCCTAGCCACGACTCGGACTTCCGGAATATATATACTCTTTCGAGTTAAATAGAGAATAAGAATTTTCTGCCCTGTATAACTTATAGTATCAGGAAAAAACTCATCTTTTTCTAGAATTAAATTGTCCCCAATATTAAGGTCTATTTCAAACTCCCCGCGGGAATTATTAAACGTATTCTGCTTACTGCTTTCGTTACGAATAAAAACTTTTCCAATTCGCTGATTATTATTCTTATCAAATACGATTCCCTGCACAGTAAATGCTTGTCCGAAGAGCAAATGACTACTGCAACAGCAGGCGATAATTAAAAATAGGTGGATCGTAGTTTTCACAATGTAAAACTAAAGGAAAGAATGATAACTTGTTAATTCCTTAACAATATTTAAGTAAAACCTACTTCGTAATAACCAGTAACTGCCCTACAGCGAGGTTTTCGCCACGCAGGGCATTTAACAATTTAATCTGCTCTACAGATACATTGTACTTTTTGCTTAGGGCATACAGGGTGTCCGAGGGCTTAACTTCATGAATGGTCATTACAACGGGACTTTTAATAGCCGCAGGTTCCACAGCAGGCTCGGCGACCACCTTCTCCGCAATAATATGCTCTACCTTTTCTACACGCTCCTCTTTTACCGCATAGGATGCTTCAACTCGATCGTATTTGTAAAGTTCATAGCGCTCAATCAGGTCGATTAAAAGCTGGGGATACCTAGGATTTGTAGCATAACCCGCATCTTTTAATCCGCGAGCCCAACCCTTGTAGTCATTTTTGGACAGTTGAAATAGCTTTTCATACCGCTTTCTAAGCAAAAACTGGCTGTGATCCTTAAAAGACTGTTCCGCATTGTCATAGACACGAAAACAATCATTAATATGATCATCAGGACGAGTTACCGAGCGCCCATTCCAAACCCCGCCACATTTAATGCCAAAATGATTGTTGGCCTCCTGAGCCAAATAACTATTGCCATTCCCAGATTCTAGAATAGCTTGAGCTAGCTTAATACTTGCAGGTATGCCATAGCTATTCATCTCTGCAATGGCGATATCTTTGTATCGATCTACATAGGCTATCCCAGACATGCTAGTTGCGCCTGACTTGTTTGGTCGGTTGTTGGAGTTTCCCGTTGCCTGACCCTTGGAGGTCGAAGTGGGGTTCTTTAAAACAACCTTTTTCCCGGATGAACAAGCACCCAAGAATAAACAAAATGTCAAAAGCAGCAGCGTGTTTCTCATTTATAGTAGGAGTCTTTGTTCAGTAGTTAGATTGGAAGAGGATAATCTGCTTTTAAGCTTTAGGGCATTAGAAGAGTTCTTATGCCGCTTTGTAATGGTAGACAGACTCTCGCCTGGCTTTACCACAAGCATACTTGAGGCATCAAAGGTAGGCTTAGTGATATTCTTGCTCATCTCTGCCAGCAAAATATCTTCTTTTACAAAATCAGCCTGTTTTAACTCTGCCTTTAGGATAGGGTTGTCGTCATAATCTGCTAGATCATACCGTTGGATTGTCGCTAAAACTTTTGAAGACCAATCTCCAGTAGTAGAATAGCCGGATCTCGCAATTCCTTTGACCCATCCTTTGTAATCTTCGGCCGAATGCGCATCAAAAAGCTTGTTGGTGGCCTTTCGTCTTTGTAAAAGACCGACAAAGTCTAAGAAGGAGTCCCGTACGGAACTATAGCCTTTGTATGCAGAGTTAATTGCACGACTATTATTCTTGCCTTTAATCCCGAAGTGATTGTTTAAATGCTTCGCAATTCTACTATTTCCATAAGCACTTTCATGGATAGCGATCGCTAAAATTACAGATGCTGGGACACCTGTTTCTGCCATTAACTGCTGGGCAGTTTCCTTGTACTCAGCAATATAACTGCTGGGTGAAAATTTTTGTGCAATTGTCATTTTGACAGTAAACACAAACATTAGCAATACAATAATGTATTTACCAATACCTGTTTGTTGCATAGTGTTACTTTTAGTTCAACAATTACTTTTTGCGCAAGACAAAAAGCCCGTCTCTAATTGGCAAAATAAGTTTTTCAACCCTTTTATCTTTTGCCAAAGCTTCATTTAGCTCTATTACTTGTTTTGTTTGACTGTCTGTACTTCCGGCAATCACCTTGCCTTTCCATAATACATTATCTATCAATATTAATCCTCCAACCGGAACACGTTCCAACAGGGCTTCAAAATAAAATAGATTTCTTTTTTTGTCCGCGTCAATAAATACCAGATCGAAATCACCTTCCAATTGTGTAATTATTTCGGCAGCATCACCAATGTGATACTTTATCTGTGCTCCATACCTAGAAGCGTCAAAATAGCCTTGTACACGCTCTTCCAACTCCTCATCGATATCTATAGTATGCAGGACACCTCCTTCTCCTAATCCCTCAGCCAAACATAAGGTTGCATAGCCTGTGAAAGTCCCAATCTCTAATATGCGCTGGGGTCTCATCAGCTTAGTCAACATAGCAAGAACTCTACCTTGATAATGTCCAGAAAGCATATGCGGCATAGCCTCATAGAGATAAGTCTCTCTACTAATGCGCTTTAACAACGCATCTTCAGCATCGCAAGTGGTTTCTAAATAAGCATTAAATGCTTCATCATTTTCAAGCATAAGGGCAAAAGTAACTAAGTCGTACTATAAACTGAAGCTTTTTAACATAAATTAAAGGTTACACTGCGCAGTATAAAATAAAAATACGCCCTGTAAGTAGGCTTACAGGGCGTTTATATGCTATAATCCCGATTAATGTAGGGATGCTGTTATCAGGCGTAAAAACTCAGATCGTGTAACATCGTTCTGAAAAGTCCCCGTAAAAGCAGAGGTTGTGGTCACAGAATTTTGCTTTTGCACACCGCGCATAGCCATACACATATGTTGGCATTCAATTACAACTGCAACTCCGGCAGGGTTTAGGGTATCCTGTATACAATCCCGAATCTGATTGGTCAAGCGCTCCTGCACCTGTAGTCTTCTGGCAAAGGCATCCACAATACGTGGAATCTTGCTTAGCCCTACAATATGTCCATTAGGGATGTAAGCGATATGTGCCTTTCCAAAGAAAGGTAACATATGATGCTCACACATCGAATAGACTTCAATATCCTTAACTACAACCATCTGGCTGTATTCCTCGGCAAACATGGCGCTTCTCAACACCTCGGCGGCATCAATATCATAGCCGTGGGTTAGAAACTGAAGGGCTTTAGCAACCCGCTCTGGGGTTTTAATTAAGCCTTCACGGCTAGGATCTTCGCCAATAGCGCGTAGGATATCCGGATAATGCTGGGCTATCTCTTCAACCTGTTTGTTGTTATACTGTTCGATTTTGATATAACCGTCCTGCTCTTCGTCGTCGAAAGGTGTATGATTACTCATTGTTGTTTTGTTTTTTTATTCGCCGAAGTATTCGACATAGTTGTTTTCAGTTTCATATAGTTTGACGCCATGTAGAATAACGCCTTCCTGATCAAAATGAGGCTTTAAGACCTCAAAGATTGCCATTGCAATAACCTCTGTAGAGGCTTGTTTTCCCTGCATAAAATCAACATCCAGATTGATGTTCTTATGATCTAGCTTAGAAATAACCTCCGCTAAGATAATCCGTTTCATCGTCTTCAGGTCGATAACAAAGCCGGTTTCTGGATTGACCGTTCCCTTTACCGTGACAAATAGCACATAATTATGCCCATGCCAATTGGGGTTGGAACAGTTGCCAAACACTTGCTCATTTTGTAATTGGGACCATTCTTCCCGATACAGCTTATGAGCAGCACTAAATCTTTCTCGCCTAGTGATGTAAATCATACAACAAAGATAGTCTTAAAAAGTATAATTTAGTAACTTCACAGCGATAACATCCATAGGCATTATGAAAGTTTTATTTGTAGCAGCCACGCTGCCCGAAATCGCTTCTTCTATACAACTCCTTGAGCAGAAAAACATCGATTATATAATTACAGGGGTAGGGATGTTGTCCACAAGCTACGCCCTCAGCAAAAAACTCCAAAAAAGTAGGTACGATTTAATTATAAATGTAGGCATTGCAGGCATATTAGATCCCCAAGCGCCCTTGGGAAAAGTTTATCAACTCCTAACAGACCAGATCTACGAGTTTGGCGCAGAAGATCAGGAATCCTTTGTCCCCATTGAAACCCTAGGCTTTGGCAAGGCACAGTACACGCAACGGCTCCCCTTACAGCCTATAGCCCTTCCGGAATGCGACTCGGCAGTTGGCATAACCGTCAACAAAGTACATGGCAGCCAAGCATCTACAGCCAAGTTAAGAAGTGAATTCGACGGCACAAACCTCTTGGAATCTATGGAAGGAGTGGCTGTCTTTATGGTAGCAGAGATGGAAAACACCCCTGTATTACAGTTTAGAGCAAGCTCGAATCACATTCTGCCGCGCAATAAAGATACTTGGGAAATCGGCCTGGCAATTGAAAGCCTAAGCGTATTCATTCAAAAACTTGTGCAAGATCTTGCCTAACCTTCTTATTCATTGTGACATCTTTGTTATTAGATAATGACACTATTCAAGCTAATTTGAAGTAGTGGGGCTACGAAATATCAATTAATAATAGTAGTTTTGCGTATTCTTTAAAAGACACAATTTTTCAACTGATGAGAGAAATACAATTCAGAGAAGCACTTCGCGAAGCAATGAGCGAAGAAATGCGTAAAGATGACAAGATATTCTTAATGGGCGAGGAAGTCGCTGAATACAATGGCGCATATAAAGTAAGCCAAGGCATGTTAGACGAGTTTGGTGCAAAGCGTGTGATTGACACACCTATTGCTGAGCTTGGATTTACAGGCATTGGTGTAGGTGCGGCAATGAACGGACTTAAACCAATCATTGAATTCATGACCTTCAACTTCTCGTTGGTTGCCATTGACCAAATTATCAATGCTGCAGCTAAGATCCGTCAAATGAGCGGTGGCCAATTTGGCTGTCCAATTGTTTTTCGTGGCGCAACAGGTAACGCAGGCCAATTAGCAGCACAACACTCCCAAAACTTTGAAAGCTGGTATGCAAATACTCCAGGCTTAAAGGTGGTTGTTCCTTCTAACCCTTACGATGCTAAAGGACTTTTAAAGTCTGCCATTATTGATCCAGATCCAGTAATCTTTATGGAGTCAGAGGTAATGTACGGCGACAAAGGGCCTGTTCCTGAAGAAGAATACTACCTGCCAATTGGCAAGGCAAATGTTATGCAAGAAGGTACAGACGTTACGATTGTTTCCTTTGGTAAAATGATCCCTCGCGTAGTAGTACCAGCGATTGCTGAGCTAGCTAAAGAAGGCATTAGCGTTGAACTGATTGACTTACGTTCAGTACGTCCAATCGACTATGCAACAATTATTGAATCTGTTAAGAAGACAAATAGACTTGTGGTTGTTGAAGAAGCTTGGCCATTGGCATCGATTTCTTCGGAGATCTCTTTCAATGTACAAAAGAATGCTTTTGATTACTTAGACGCTCCAATTATCCGTGTAACATCAGCAGATGTTCCATTGGGTTACTCTGCCACATTGGTAGAAGCAACTTTGCCAAGCGTAGCTAAGGTCGTTAAAGCGGTCAAAGAAGTTTCTTACCTTAAAAAGTAATTTATTTACACTATAATTAATAAAAAGGCCCATAATCTCTAGATTATGGGCCTTTTTATGTTCAAGTCTCTGCTTTTTTCTATCTTACCAATTAAGAATAAAATTTATGAAAAAATACTTACTAATGGGGTTGGTCCTGTGTACAGGCTTTTTTGGCTATGCACAAAAGGAGATCAATTTCAAATTAAACCCAGAGATTGGAAAGCCAATGACGCTCAATATGCTGATGAAGACAGATGTTGACGGTCCCCAAAGCGTAATTATGGACATGAATATGCAGATATTAATGACTCCAAAGCAGATGGATGGCGAAAACTTTGTTATCGAGAATATAACCAAGTCCATTAAAGCAGATATTGATGCCGGGATGATGACCATGAGTTATAACTCCGCAGAAGAGCCTGCAGATGAAATGGGCAAGATGCTTGGAGAGCAGTTTTCAAAAATAATTGGACAGACCATTACCTTGGTAATCTCGCCAAAAGGCAAAACAATCCGCGTAGATATTCCAGAAGGCCTCACAGATGGTGTGGACAAAGCCTCCTATTCAAATATTAACACTGCTTTTCCGGAAACAGCAGTTGCTCTAGGAGCAAGTTGGAATACCGTTACACAAGCTGAAAACACCCCCTTATTAGCAAGAACAGAAACAACCGCGACCTATAAAGAAGAAACCGCTGAGGGCTATGTAATAGCCGTAGAAGGCAAGGTATTAGACACTTCAGATAAAGAGGTTGGAACTATTGTCGGCAGTTATACCATTGACAAAAAGACCCACTTCACAAAGCTTGCTCAAATTAAAACGCAACTAGAACTGGAAGGAACAAAGATTATTAGCACTGTTGACATCACGATAAACTAGTCAACAGCAGATAGATTTATATAAAAAAGGGCGGTTTAAATAAACCGCCCTTTATATTTTCAAAAAAATTGAATTACGCGTTAATCTCTTCTTTATATTGATCAGCTGTTAAAAGCCCTTCAACATCAGCGATATTTGCCAATTTAATACGAATAATCCAACCTTCACCATAAGGATCTGAGTTTACCAACTCTGGAGAAGCATCAATCGCATCGTTAACAGCTAATACTGTTGAGCTAAGTGGCATAAACAAATCAGAAACCGTCTTAACTGCCTCTACAGTTCCGAACACCTCATTTGCTGCAACCTCTTCACCGATTGTGTTGATGTCTACAAAAACAATATCTCCTAGTTCGCGCTGTGCGAAATCTGTGATACCGATAACGGCCTCATCACCTTCTACACGAATCCATTCGTGATCCTTAGTGTATTTTAATTCTGCTGGAAAATTCATATTCTTTTTATTTGTCCAAAAATAGAATTATCCTTTGATATATACAAAAATTAAACGTTTTCAATCGAAAGATTGATTTATGATGTACTTTCGTGTTATGAAGGCTCAAATAGATAAACTACAGCATATTTCCCAAAAGTCGGAGCGCCTAATAATTGGCTTGATGTCGGGAACCTCCTTAGACGGCTTAGACATAGCCTGCTGTCGCATAAAAGGATCTGGCCCCGAGACAGAAGCACAGCTAGAAAACTTTATTACAGTTCCGTACGAGCCCTTTTTTCAAGAACAGGTACGAGAAGTCTTTGCAAAAAGAACAATTGACCAGCAGGTACTATGCGGTTTAAATGCATACATCGGGAATATCCATGGCGAAATGATCAATTATGCGCTTGAATTATGGAATATGCAGCCCGAAACAATAGACCTAATTGCCAGTCACGGCCAAACAGTCTATCATGCACCACAAAGTTTTACCCAAGACGATCGCTATCCCAACAGCACCTTACAGATTGGGGACGCCGATCATATCGCTGTAAAGACAGGAATTATTACCCTCGCAGACTTTCGGCAAAAACACCTGGCCGCAGGCGGAGAGGGCGCCCCATTAGCTGCATATGGAGACTTCTTACTCTTTACGGACGAAGATGAAAACCGAGTGCTTCTCAATATAGGAGGCATCTCCAACTTCACCTTGCTTCCTCGTCGCAATAGCCACACGGAGGCCTATGCAACCGACCTAGGCCCGGGGAACACACTTATGAATCAGTATATGTACCAAGAGTTTAAGTTGGAGATGGATAAGCATGCACAGCTAGCAAAAAGCGGCCAAGTCCATAAAGCCTTACTAGCAGCTCTGCTCGATGAAAGCTTCTTAGCCGCGGCATTTCCGAAAACCACAGGGCCTGAACGTTATAATCTAGCATATTTAGCCGCTGCGCAAAGCCGTGCACAAGCCAAGGATCTAACACCGGCAGACATTATGGCGACCCTAAATTGCTTTGCAGCACAAGCCATTGTAGAAGGCATTAAGCGCGCCACAGCAGGCATGGATAATGTAGTTGTCTATATAAGTGGCGGCGGGCTACACAATCCTTTATTAGTAGAAAACATAAGGCAGGGCTTAAAAAATGAAAAGGTATGTTCTTTTGAAGCGCTAGGCATGAATCCAGATGCAAAAGAAGCCTGCTTATTTGCCGTTCTAGCCAACGAAACGCTGGCCGGCAGGGATAATGGCTTGGCAGGTGTAAAAGGCTCTCCTAGGGCCTGTATGGGGAAAATCAGCCTGCCGTATTAATAAGTCTTATTCCAGGAGGAGGTTGCAGGGAACAGCCCTGCCTAAGACTGATTAGCTTAAGGCTATGGGATATCTGGCCAAGGAATGGGTATTGCACCAGTTGCAAGCGTCACAGGCAGCCCGTAGCTAGGCTTGCCGCTATTCCAGCCACATAAGAGGCTAGTCTTGATCAATCGCTTGATGAATAAACTGTTTAAAGGGAAATAAGCGTTTAGTCACCGCAATCAAATCAGCTAAGCTACTGGCTTTGCAAAGCTCAGCATCTGTAAACTTATGGTACAATATAAAACTCTTTAATTTCAGCAATTCTATATTGGGGTCTTCCGCCAAATATCCTGTAGGAGGTCTTTTCAACTTATCTTCGGTAGACAAATCAGCTACCGTATGTCCGCCCTCAGCGAGGACTTTAACCAACTCCTCCGTATTATAATCTATTTCTTGGCGAATTGCAGTCAAATGTTGCTTATCGGGACGCCAATAACCTGCTGCAAAGAAGTTATTCCCCGGTTCAACGTGCAGATAGTATTCAGGGCCATCTAGTTTCCGACCATCCACAGATATGCCAGCAGAAAACCAAGTCTTATAAGGCGTTTTATCCTTTGAGAAGCGAATATCTCGGTAAATCCGAAACAAACATTTTCCTGCTTGAATATCCGTATTTATATGCGGATCAAAGGCCGAAATCTCCTTAATCAATGCAGTAATAAAGGCTTTGATCTCGGCACTAGCTTGCTCATAGCTTGCTTTGTGCGCTACAAACCACTCTCGATTATTATTGTCCTTAAGCTCCTTTAAGAAATCAAATGTTTGCTTAGTTAATGCCATACTTATAAACCATTAAAAACAGATAAACTAAAGGGGCCGCTACCAAAAGACCATCAAACCGATCCAAAAAACCACCATGACCAGGCAAGATACTGCCTGAGTCCTTAACCCCTAGACTTCGCTTGAGCATAGACTCCACCAAGTCTCCAAGAGTCCCAAATACGCCGATAATAACAGCAACGACAACCCATTCAATGCGGGTCAAGGCAGCAAAATACTGGGCCAAGTTTAGGGCCACAAGCACCGCTAATAAAACGCCTCCGAAAAAGCCTTCCCAAGTCTTATTAGGGGAGATGCGTTCAAAGAGTTTCCGTCGTCCAAAGCTTCTTCCAGATAAATAAGCTCCCGTATCATTGGTCCACAGCAGTATTAAAAAGCCCAGTGGGATATAGCCATTAAAACCTCCTTCTAAAAAGCCCAATGCGATAAAGAAGGTAAAAGGGACAGCTGCATATAAAATCCCCATAAGGGTATAACTAATATCCTGTATTGGATTTAGGGTTTTTCTAAAAAGAGCCGAAATAAAAATATTTATAAACCCAATAAGGGCTATTAGGGTGCCTACCAGCGGAATAATATTTAAAAAATATAAGCCAAAAAGGCCAATAAGCATACTGCTAGCCAGCAAGCCTGCTAGGCCCAATGGCATTGTCGTTGAAGACCTAACCAGTCCATAAAACTCACGTACACTTAACAGGCCAATTAATGCAAAAAAAGGCACAAAAACATAAGGTCCCAACAGCACCGCACCAACCAATACAACGATAAAGAAGAAGCCCGTAATGGCCCTAGTTTTCATAGTCGCCCTCCGCCTTGTTTTCTGCAATTAAAGCCTTTGCTTCTTGCTCATCAGAAGTATTGACATAGAGTTCTATTTTGCCAAATTTCAAGGAGGAATCCTGCTTGTTCAACAATACAGTATTAATTCCTTTCTCTTCTAGCATCTGCTTGACAAATTCACTTACAAAGAAGTCCGTATAGGTACCTACTTTAATCCAGTTTTTTTCCATAATCAACTTTTTTAGTAGCATAACGGTAGAAAAGATAAGCTGCCGAAACACTTAAAATAAGGCTACCAAGATACACAATAAATGTATAAGAATCACTTTCCATTAAGGCTGCATAGCTTTTCCCTTGCCTGGTATAGACAAAGGCGACCAGCACTACAGTGGCATTATTTACAAGGTGCGCTAAGACTGGAATCCAGATATTATTGCTCCAAAGAAGCATATAGCCAAAGAACAGTCCGAGCAAAAGCCGCGGGAAAAAGCCAAAGAACTGTATATGTATGGCACTAAAGATTATAGCGACAAGCCAGATGGAGGCATGTGCACCTTTAAAAACACGTGTAAAGATATTTTGCAGCACTCCCCTAAAGAAAAACTCCTCACCAATAGCCGGTAAGATCGCGATGACAAGCAGATTCACAACAAGGCTAGGGTAATCCTCCACCATCAACATCTGCTGCGTTAGGCCCGCCATATTATCCTCTTGATCCCGCATCCAGCCTTCAATGCCTGCTAATTGTGCAGGCAGCTTCATCTGCATATTCCAATCCGATACTAGGGTCAGCAATGGCCCGGCCAGCAGCATAAACAACAAGCTTAAAGGATATAATTTCCAGTTTTTAAACTGTTCAGCAGGAAAAAGAACAGTGTCGGGGTTAAAGCGTTGAAAGACGTATGCCGGAATTAAGAAGGCCCCAACATTACTACTGGCCATCAACAAGTAGGTCATCCAGGGGTTTTT
>JASLCA010000076.1 GCA_030146225.1 Sphingobacterium sp.
AAGTTGCTCTAAAAACTACAGATACTTTGTTTCTAAAGATGATTATTATGGGCAATCTAGAAAATCACGAAAGGGATGTACAGCTCGAAGCTATTGATGGTAGTACTGCTAAGGAGGGAGTACATTATAAACTTCCTATTATTAAGTTGGCGAGTAAAGCGTATGAGTTTTTGTATCCCGTTGTTTTATTTAATACCGAGGATCTCAAGACTAATACAGTAAGACTGGTCCTTAAGGCAAAGGCGAATAAAGACTTTCCTGAGGGAGCTGCCATAATTACGGGTAGTCGTCGCTATGCGAAGTATAAGGTCAATTTTAATAATAAATTAATTAAACCAGATTACTGGATTACTATCCAAAATTATTTTGGAGAATATAGTGATGTGAAATATAAATTTATGATCGATGTAATTGGTATCTCTGACTTTCTACCGGATCTAAATGGGGGCACGATTGTCTATTCTGACTTTATCAATTACAGTGGACAGATGCGTAAGGCTTTGGATGAATACGAAGCGATTCATGGTCCAATGCTCGATGAGACGGGTAAAGAGGTAAGTTTTCCATTATAACTATTAGCATTTTATTATGAAATTAAATTATAAATATCAGCTGGCCATTTTAATTGCTGTGCTCGCATTTGCTGCTTGTAGTAAGGACAAGGAGAATTATGACTATTCAATTGTAAATCGCGTTGAGGTTAAACTAGTAGACAGTATTTTTAAGCTTCAACAACTTGATGAACTAAATGTTACCCCCGTATTGACCGAAACTGCCGCTACAGGTACGACAGCATATGCGTATGCTTGGCATGTATATCCCAAGCAGTCTAATTTTTCATCTACGGATGTGGGAGCTAAAGATCCAGAAGCCCTTTTAATATCAGAAGAAAAGGATCTAAAGACAATTATAAACTTATCTCCTAATGATTATTACTTGCAGTATACAATAACCAACCTCAAAACAGGGATTAAAACCTTGAAGCGTTATTCCTTAACCGTAAATGGCGCCTTTTATGAAGGCTGGCTGGTCATGAGTAATGTAGATGGACAAGGAAAACTTTCCTTTATAAGAAAGGACGATGAGGTATTTATGGATCCTTTAATGCAGATACATGGAATGCGCATGGAAGGTAAGGCTTTAAAGGCCTATTCAGGTGTTATCAGCAAGATGAGTACAATCAATGCCTTTACCGACAAGGAGGTTTACCTCTTCAATGCGGATGACTTTAAACTTCAAAAGAACAGCGGAGAGTTGTTCTTAGAACGTCCTACACTGCAGGTGCCATTTTACACTGTAAATCATCTTAATACGGATCAGTATATTATTGATGCTGGAAAAGTGTATGGGACCATCGCACCCAATTTTGGGGCGCCAGGGAAATATTCAGTACCCTTCGCTGGCTTAGATTATGAAGCCTTTCCTTTCCTGTTTTCTGGAAATAAATTCTATATCTCCGTATACGACAATAAGCATAAGCGTTTTATACATACCTCTTACAATAGTCGTGCTTTTAGCGCATATGGTGGTATTGTTGATGCCAATTATGATCTGCGAAACGTAGGGAAAACAATGATAGCTGCTGATCGTGGCTTACAAGGGGAGTATTATACCCTTATGAAAGATGACACGGATTACTATTATTATGCCTATAATCCAAACTTAGCTTCACCTGCCGTGTTAGCGCAGCCGATAAAGCAAAGCCCAGCTATACACAAGGCTACTGCCTTCGCAGCATCATCCAGCTTACAACACCTCTACTATGCCGCGGGGAATGAGATTTATCTATATGATATTCTTGCTAATACTTCGCGTTTGCTGTATAGCTTTCCAACCGCTACCAACATCAAGGATATACAAATGTATAAGGGGAAAGGATGGGGGAGCTTTAATGACCCCTTGTTTAATAAACGCATTGTGGTCGCTGCGGTTAATGCAGGGGCAGGCTCAGTATACTACTTTGACCTACTGCCTACTGGGGATATCGCTAATAATACTTATTTCAAAGCTTTTACTGGATTTGGGGATATAGTGCATCTTAATTATAGAAATCCGAATCAATAAATTATCTAGTTATGAATATGAATAACCTACTTAAATTAAGTCTATTAGTCCTTATGACTTGTATGCATACGGCCTATGCGCAACTGGCCAAGCTAAACGATCTTAGTGCTCCTCAGGTCTATGCTAGAGTTAATGCACTTTTGGGAAGTAAAGATCCATTAGCTAAGGATTCTGTGAAGTGGGAGGCTATGCATCTCGCAGCGTCTAATAATGAAGACTACATCTTGCATGCGAAGTCTATTTACAATTTTTTGGGGGATAAAGATGCCGTGGAAAGTGCACATTTGAAATTGCTAAAGAAGTTTCCAAAGCATTCTTATGCAGCCAATGTAGCCTTGGATCAAATCCTCAAGGATTATATGGAATCAACCTCCTTTGAAAAAGCCTTTACATCTTGGAGGGGACAATTTAAAACCCTCATGTCCAAGGAGGCCTTTGCTGATGCGAGCTATAGTAAGGTTGCTGCTAAACTTCTCCAGGTTGGGGAGGTTGAACGGGCTAAACATTATGCTTCCAAAGTCGTAGCGCAGGCAAAGCAATTTGATTTTAAATTTAGTTTGGCCATGGATGCTTTTGAAAAAGCGGATTATAACAGCTCGGTGGAGTTGTTGGAGCACATAATGGCAGATTATCCAGCGCTCCTAAAGGAAAATCCTAGAAATGCTCAGAGTGTGTATGGGCTGTATTGTAAAACACTTGCTAAGCAAAAACGATGGGAGGAATTACTTGCTAATCTTGACGTGCATAATTTAAAATTGAATGATTTAAAGTTTGAAGGTTTGGTTCATACGGAGAAGTATTTTGATGCATTTCTAATTTTAGAAGAGCAGTTTTCTACAGGAAATTTAAGCGCTGTTATGGAGCAAGAGGGCCCAGCCTTGTTCGAAAAACTAGGCGGTAATGCTACGCAATGGGCAAGCTACAAGGAACGTGTTGAGCGTAAGAAATTGCGAGAAAAGCAAGAGGCTTGGAAGTCTTCTCTGATTGATGAGCCTTCACATGACTTTGATTTAGTTGATATGCAAGGCAAAGCCGTGAAGTCAAGTGATTATAAAGGCAAGATTGTTGTACTAGACTTCTGGGCTACTTGGTGTGGCCCATGTATTAACTCCTTCCCAGGGATGCAAGCTGCGGTAAACCAGTACAAATCCGACCAGGAGGTGGTATTCCTTTTTATCAATACATGGGAAAATGGGGCGGATTACAAGGAGAAAGTAAGTGACTTTATTGTAGAAAAAGGTTATGATTTCCATGTGGTATACGACGATATGGAAAATAATTTGTTGGTGGAGAAATATAAAATAAAAGGAATCCCAACAAAAATATTTATAGATAAAAAGGGTAAAGTTCGTTTTCAGTCCTCCGGGAGTTCCCCAGTTGTCAAGGAAATATTGGACGAGGTTTCTTTTAAGATATCCTTGTTAAAGGAATTGGATAAGGAATAGTAAGGGAAATTCTAGTTCAGGATTTACCATTTAAAGCGGCTCCCTTCATAATATAAAGGAGCCGCTTTTTTGTATTTAAACGACCTTTATGTCCTCGGCATGCTTTAAATATCTATGTACACTGGCGGTACAATTATTAATTAAGGAGTTCCCTGTTGCAATTAAGCGATTGAGACTTGCTGTAAGGATCTAAAGAAAGCTATGGTTTAGCCTGCATTTATAAGCTAATGTATTCTTGATTTAACTACCTTAGAACTTTATCTTTTTCCATGCACAAGACAGTAGTCAAGACCCTTTTTATTATTTTTCAAAGCATTTTTATGTTTGCATTTGCCAATGCACAAACAAAAGATACACTTGTTTCTGTAGGGAATCATATGCTAAATTTCCGGCTTATAGAAGGGGAAGGTTTGCCCATCGTTTTTGAATCCGGTGGGGGCAATGATGGCTCGGTCTGGTTGCAAGTACAATCCTTACTTAAAGAAAAAATAAACGCCCCATTAATAGCTTATGACCGGGCAGGCTTTGGCAATAGTGGGCTTGATACAAATCGTATTGATATCAACAATGAAGTAAGGGATTTAGCGCTTGGACTTAATACATTGGGCTTTAGGGATGGGTATTTCTTTGTGGCCCATTCACTAGGCGGGAATTATGCGATGCGCTTTATTGCTAATAATCCCAGCAAGGTAAAGGGAGCCGTGTTTATCGATGTAGTGAGTCCTGCATATATGACCGCTGAACGGGCTCGTGAGACTAAGGCAGGTTTTATGGAAGATATTGCGGAGATAAAGGCGGAAAGTCTTGGCTTTTACCATTTGGTCTTAAATTATGAGCATACAAGTCAGGTAATGCGAGCGCTCGCCGATTCTATAAATCTGCCCATGTTGGTGATTGGGTCTGGGATTAGCCCATTTGAGGGGGAATTAAGGGCAGAGTTTATAGCAGGCTTAAAAGCATTTGCCGATGCGCGCGCGAATCGCAGTTATTTGCTGGTTTCGGATGCAGAACATTATGTCTTTTATGATAAGCCCAACTTAGTTGCTGATGAAATCGTGAAATTATACCATTCTGTTTTAGATTAATCTAATGCTTATTTGGGGGATCCAAGCGCTAGAAATAGGCTTAATTTTATTGGAATAAATCGTAAATTTGTAGGTAGCGTAGCTTCCTAAGTCTAGGTTGCTGGATGTTTTTAAAGAGCTATTATCATGCATAAGATTGTAATAAAGAAGTTTCAGGAGCTCAGCCTTGAGGAATTATACCAAATCTTAAGGTTGCGATCAGCAGTCTTCGTAGTTGAACAAAATTGCCCCTATCAAGATATTGACAAGAAGGATCAAGAGAGCTTGCATCTAATGTATTATGTAAATAATAATTTTGCTGGCTATACAAGACTGTTACCTGCTGGATTATCCTTTAATGAAGCTGCTATAGGGCGTGTTATTATTAGCGCTGAGCATAGGGGAGCGGGTATTGGAAAGGCGCTTATGAAGGCCTCCATCAAGGCCTGTTATGATCAGTTCGGGATTTCTGCTATTCGTATCGGCGCACAAGTCTACCTGCTTGATTTTTATCAATCGCTTGGCTTTGTACCTCAGGGCGAAGGCTATGATGAAGATGGCATCCCACATATTGAGATGCTTAAACAGCCTTCTTTTTAGTTTTTTGCTTTCCAAATAGCATATCAGGTTCATTCATCATAATAAGGCTATCGTCAGAACCTCTAAATGTATATCTATAGGCTTTGGGACTTTGCATGGTGATCTCTCTAAATTGGCGATTGAAGTAAGATAAATTTTTAAATCCACTCTCGTAACAAATACGTAATACATCCCAGTCTTCAGTAAGCAATAGACTTGTTGCATGCGTAATACGTACACTGTTCACAAATCGCGAAAAAGTTTGATCCATACGTTTTTTGAAAAAACGACAAAAAGCAGCATGATTAAGGTGTATAATTTTTGCTGCTATTTTACTATCCAATTCGTTTCTAAAGTTTTCCATAACATATTTAATAACGGGCTCCAATCGCACTGAATCCTTATTGGTTAACTTTAACTTGGACTGTGTTTTGTTTAAAATATTGTAATGTTCCTTTGGGAGATTTGCAAGCTCGTTTAATAATTGTAAAAATGTAATTAGCTCATCCATACCTTTTTTATGGATTATGGTATCGAAAAGTTGATAAACTGCAGGTGTCCCTTTTAAAATTTGTAACCCAAAACTGGACTTCTCAAGTAATGACTTTGACTTAAGATACAAAGGGTTACTAAAAAAACTTTCTCCTAGCAAATCTTCTTTAAAAAAAATAATTACAGCATGTGCTTTGTCACCCTTTTCGATAAATGATTTTTCATTGTAGAGACAATGACCAAAATTGGGTCCAAATATAAAGATATCATCATCTTGAAAATTCATAGTTTTCTTTCCGGCATAAAGTTTACCATAGCTTTTTTTTACCCATAGAATCTCATAAAGGTCATGAAAATGGAAAGGAGACGTAAAGTAATCTTGAATATTCTCTTTCACGATTAAGCCTGAACCCGATAGGTCAGTATGTTGCTCAAAGATTAAGCGCATGGTGTTTTTATGTTTAGGTTTAGTAATTACATATTTAACAATTATTTTTTGAATTAACAGATAATTTCTTTTTTTCTCTAAAGAAGCAAATATTGTATTGGTTTTTGCAAACCTAATCGTGGTTGCTTTCTGTAGGCAATGTTAGTTTTG
>JASLCA010000089.1 GCA_030146225.1 Sphingobacterium sp.
GTTTATATGGGGATGGGCGAGCCCTTGTTAAACTATAGTGGGGTGATGAAGTCTATCGAGCGGATAACAGCTCCAGATGGACTAAATATGGCTGCTAAGCGTATTACGGTCTCTACGGCAGGGATTGCGAAGATGATTAAGAAGCTAGGAGATGATGAAGTTCGTTTTAACCTAGCATTGTCCTTGCATGCTGCAAATGATAAGAAGCGGAATGAGATTATGCCAATTAATGAGCAAAACTCCTTAAAGGCATTAGCTGAAGCTTTGAAGTATTTCTATGCCAAGACTAAAACCCCAATTACCTTTGAATATATTGTTTTTAACGACTTCAATGATGAGCTTGAAGATGCAAAGGAACTAGCGCGCTTTTGTAAGCACGTTCCCTGCAAGGTTAATATAATTGAATACAACCCGATCGCCCTGGCTGATTTTGTAAATGCCGATGCCGATAAGATTGATGACTTTGCGGCATACCTCCGCTCTCAAGGTGTAATTACCAATGTTCGTCGAAGCCGAGGCAAGGATATTGATGCCGCTTGTGGGCAGCTGGCTATTAAAGAAGAGGATTCGGAGGCGGTATAAGTTGTTGTAATACTGCGTGTTACTGCTGTGTTGTGTAAGCCTAATGGCTAGGTTTAATCAATTTTTTTGTAAGTTTGGTTAACCGAATTAAGCATATTATGGCCTTCAAAACTTATTGGGATAGCTTCTTAGCTATCCTTTTTCCGCCCTATTGCGTAGCCTGTTCGCAATTATTGGTCAGGCAAGAACAGTTTATCTGTAGCGCCTGTCAATTTCATCTCCCCGTACTGGATCATCATTTTTTTCCAAACAATGAAGTTGTAAAACGATTAATGGGAAAAGTACCATTGGTCTATGGCTTAGCTTACCTAAAATTTTCCCAGTCCTCTATCGTGCAGCAGATTCTTCATCAGCTAAAATATCAGGGCAGAAAGGATTTGGCAGTTTATTTTGGGAGGTTAATGGGGCAGCAGCTTGTCCTTGGGCTAGCGGACAGGCCTGTAGATGTAATCGTGCCCATAGCCCTGCATCGGCGTAAACTTAAAGCCAGAGGCTATAATCAGTCGGAGTTCCTGGCCGCGGGCATCGCGCAGATCTTGCAAGTACCATTGGATAGCAAGTCACTTATTCGGCATCAAGACAATGCCAGTCAGACTAAGTTTTGGGGGAGTGAGCGTTTTGAAAATGTTGAGCATGCATTTAGCTGTATAGCAAAGCACTTGCAAGGAAAGCATATCCTATTGGTGGACGATGTCCTTACCACGGGAGCGACCGTAACGGCTGCGGCAACCTGTCTTTTACAAGTCCCAGACACAAAGCTCTCGGTAGCCCTGCTTGCGCTAGCCTAATAACTACCTGCGCTTGCCACTGCTAACCGAGGGGCAGCCACAATCCCGCTTAAAGATGCCGCATGACTGCAGGCAGAGAAAGCCCAGCAGTAAGAGCAATAAATAGCTTATTTTTACCTTTTTCATAGTCCGTAATATATTTTCAAAACCGCAATAGTTTTACGCAGCTGCTAAATCTTAGACCTCAATCTCTACTTCGCATTAATTAGTGCTGTTTTTCCGTTGATAAAGCACCAAGAAACTAAACAAGGCCATCCCTATTCCTACAAAATCTGCAAAGATATCCCACCAATCAGCTTGTCTATCGGCGGAAAGATAGTATTGTATGCCCTCTGTAAGAAAGGCGAAAAACCCGCTAATAAGCAAGGCTACAAACATTAATGTGAGTTTGTAGCTGTTATGCCTCGTCTGCCGAACAGAGCCTTGCAGCAGGAAAATGGTAAAGACAAAGAAAAATCCACAATGGGCTAATTTGTCAAAGCCCGCAAAGTAATTCGTGCGCGGCAAGTCATTTGAAGGCATTGACATCAGCGCTAACATAATTATTAACCAAAGGATTGTCAATGCATAGTTATTTAAGAAACGAAGCATCGCTTAAACTTCGCTTTTTTTAGCCGCTTTTCAAAGAAATACTATAAAAAAAGCTTTTTTTAGGATGAATGATACCTAAGATTAATTTTTAAGATAAAATTATTTCCCTGAAAATCAGGACGTTGTTATTATTCTTTTAAAAAATATAGTACTATGTATTGCATAGTACAGGCTAAAGCATATATCTTTGTATTAACATGATAGCTGAAAATACACAAACCCAAATGAGGAAAGGGATACTGGAATACTGTATCCTTTCCATAATTTCCCGAGGGGAAATATATGCCTCAGATATTATCAGTGAGCTGAAAGTCGCCCAGCTGCTGATTGTAGAGGGTACATTATATCCTTTGCTGACACGCCTAAAGAATAATGGCTTGCTGAGTTATAATTGGAAGGAGTCTAGCTCGGGGCCTCCTCGGAAGTATTATCAGATCACAGCAGAAGGCAGGGATGTACTCGAAAGACTTGATGTCACTTGGAAAGAGCTCATATTTGCAGTAGAAACCTCGCTACAAGGAAGAAATAATAACAATTAATCAACTATATAACTAAGGTCATGAATAAGACAATAATCATAAACATAAATAGCATTGTGTTCCATATTGAGGAGGACGCGTATGAGACATTACGGAGCTATATGATTGATATAAAGAAGCATTTCGGTAATACTGCTGAGAGTAAAGAAATTCTAGAGGATATCGAGAACAGGATTGCCGAGATGTTCAATGAGCGTATACAGACAGGACGTAAAGAAGTACTTAATCTTTCGGATGTACAGGAGGTTATTGCGCAGATGGGTCAGGTGAGTGATTTTGAAATCTCTGAAGAGCATAATAATAGTCAATACCAGCAGGCACAGCAGGAGCATGCATCCGATCTTTTCGGGAAGAAGTTGATGCGAGATCCAGATGATAAACTCCTGGGTGGGGTTTGTAGTGGCTTGGCACATTATTTTAATATGGAGCCGCGATGGGCACGGGTGCTATTTATGCTCTTTGTCTTGATTGGGGGCTCTGGCTTCCTGGTCTATATTATTTTATGGATAGTAATGCCTCAGGCCGAAACCCGTGCCGACAAGATGGCTATGCGTGGGGAGGAACCAAACTTGCAAAACTTTAAAAAATCTTTTGAAGAGGAGGTTAAAAGCTTTTCAAGTAGTTTTTCAGGTGCAGGTGAGCAGCTGGGGCGCAGTGCGCAATCTGCCGGAAGCTTTGCGACCGTATTCTTAAAATTAATTGCGAAGATGCTAGCTTGGTTTATCTTAATTATGACGGCATTAAGTCTTTTGGGCTTGTTTATATTCTACGCCTTTAACTTGATGAATCTGTTTGGCCTAGAAAACCCTATGATATTCCCGCCTTTGGAGAATCTATCCACTGATGATGCTATTATTGCCATTACATTTGGCTTTTTAGCAACGGGAATTCCTTTGTTCGCCTTTGCCCTTTTATTGATTCGACTATTGTTTAAAACCGAAAAATTAAATAGCTATCTCTCCTTGTCTCTGTTTGCAACATGGCTCGTTGCCGTATTGGGTATTATTTACTTTAGTGTGTCTACCGCACAAGATTTTAGAGAGAAAAGCACCATTAGTATACAGCGAAGTATTAACCCTAAAGATGTGTATAGCTTTAACGAAAAGGATGTTCGCATCTTAGATGCTACAGAGCAAGATTCCTTAAAGTCTAGGTTTAATATGCCATTGGACGGAACCGACCTGCGCAAGCAGCTGATAAGTAATATTGGTATTTCATTTGAAAGTGTGGACTCCTTGAGTAAGCCCTATATTCAATACAACTATACCGCTAAGGGCAGGACCTATGACTTGGCTTCTGAGCGGGCAAAGAATATTGTCTATGAGGCTGTTCAGGATAATGATGGAATCTTGTTCCCGAGTCATTTCTTGTTGCGCGAGCGGGCTTTGGATAGAGATCAATATGTTGGGGTAGTTATTTACTTGCCTGTGGGATCTCGCGTATTGCTCAATCAGGAGTTAGAGCGAAAGCTACGCGGACTATCCTTTTATGAATGTCGTATAAATTACCAGGATGCGGATTATCAACAGGTAACCGAATGGAAGATGACAAAGACAGGCTTGGTATGTAGTCAAGCGGCCAAGCAGGAGAAGACTGAAGAGGTAATTGAAGAAGTGATTGTTGTTGAAACCAAGCAGGACAGCTTAGCTACAGCTGCCAAGGTCAATGGGGCTACAGTTGTTGCGGACAAGGAAATTAAAGCCAGCTCTAAACAGCAATAAGCCTAATTTTTATAGTTAGCAGCGGTCAAAAACTTGCCTTCAGGCAGGTTTTTTGACCGCTGCTTTTTTTTGCTACCCCTAGGACTTAAGGATGTCTCTTTTAAGGTTTGTATTTCAGCTGCTTAGCTGATTTTGTGACTTCCACTTAGCATTTTAATGAAATTATTACGGAAGGCATGCAACCCTATTCGGCTTTTTGACGTCTTTCTAATAAGTAGTATGCATCTTTTACCGACAAAATTGCCGCATTTACCGAATAAATAGATGGGGTCGTCTAAAACCCGTTTAGTAGTTGTCCGGACTACTGTACTTTTGAATTACAAACTAACAAACAAACATTATTAAGTTAAACATTAGAGATGAATAAATTTTACATGTACCTCGCCATTACCTTAAGCGTCCTATCCCAATCCTTTAGTCTACACGCGCAGCAGCTTCAGCCGATTGTAGCGGGGAAGGTTCTGACAGCAGATAATAAAGCCCAGTCAAATGTTTCCATGTACTTACTTTCAGCAAAGGGGAATGCCATTATAAAAACCACTGTTACAGATGAGGAGGGAAAGTTTGCCTTTACCTTAGTGCCTAAAGGGACCTACTTGGTACAGGCTTCAGCTATAGGCTTTGAAACAGGACATTCTAAGGCCCTGGAGGTGGATGTAAAGTCGGTTCAAGTGGATGATATACTGTTAAACGTTTTAACCAACACAATTAGTTCACTGACCGTACAAGCGAGCGTACCCTTGGTACAGCAAAAAGACGGAAAGCTTATTTTGAATGTTGAGAATTCAACCTTAGCAGCTGGAAATACGGCCT
>JASLCA010000091.1 GCA_030146225.1 Sphingobacterium sp.
AGAAGTATGATTCCCGCTCAATCGTAGGTGATAACTATGAGGATGCTACGGATCGCTTCTATGGCAATGCAGACATTAAGGGACCTGATGCAGATCACGGAACACATGTGGCAGGTATTATTGGGGCTAAACGCGGCAACAATATCGGTATTGATGGAGTAGCTGACAACATTCGTATAATGGGCGTGCGCATGGTACCTGATGGGGATGAGCGTGACAAGGATGTAGCCAATGGGATCCGCTATGCGGTGGACAATGGGGCAAAGGTTATCAATATGAGCTTTGGAAAGGGCTATGCCTACAATAAGAAGGCGGTAGATGATGCCATTCGCTATGCAGAGGAGAAGGATGTACTCTTGGTACATGCAGCAGGGAATGATGCCAAAGACAATGATATTAGCAAAAACTACCCGACCAAGTTCTATACCGACAGCCTGGATGCGATATTGGGTGAGGCGCACAATTGGATTACGGTAGGTGCGACTTCTTCCAAGGTAAATGATGAGTTGCTAGCAAGCTTCTCCAACTTTGGCTACAGGTCTGTGGATGTTTTTGCGCCAGGAGTTAAGATCAACTCTACCATGCCTGAATCTACCTATAAAGAACAAGATGGAACAAGTATGGCTGCACCTGTTGTAGCGGGCTTAGCGGCGGTAATCCGCTCATACTACCCGAGCTTTACAGCAAAGGAAGTTAAGGACATTATACTAAAGTCAGTGACTAAGGTAGACCAAAAGGTAAAGATTAAGGTAGATGGCTCCAACAAGAAGGTATACTTGGATGAGATCTCCGTTTCGGGTGGAATCGTCAACTTATACAATGCTATTGTGGAGGCAGACAAGCACTTCCAATTAAAAAAGTAAAAAAATGTTAAATCTTTAATACTATAAATTACCATCTTGCGTTATATATGTACTTTCAATAAAAAAACGCTTATGGTTGAACACTTTACACAAAAAGAACTTGATACTGCACTAGGCGAGGATGTGGCGACTACCGTACAAAAAACGGAAAATAAATTTGAAGAAAGCTTAAAGCAAGAGCTTGACAGATTGGTTAAAGAACCAAGTTTGCAAACTATAGCGAACATCCTAAACTTCTCAAAGAGTCTACAGCAGTAAAAAGCGAAGTCCCTGAATAATCAGGGACTTTGTTTTTTTTAGGCATTTGATTTCTAATCCATCCCATACTCCCCCTGATTCAATCTTTGTATTTTACGCTTTCAGGATTTAACCTTCTCCCAGATTCACTATCTTTGTGTATGCTTAAAGTAGACAGGTATAAAGAATTTGTAAAGTATTTTTCTAATCACAGCCCAAACGCAGAGACGGAATTGGAATATGGCAATCCCTATGAGTTATTGGTGGCTGTTATTCTCTCGGCACAATGCACAGACAAGCGCATCAATCAGGTGACTCCTGCCCTCTTTGAACGCTACCCTACCCCCCAATCCTTGGCAGCGAGTACCATTGAAGAGATATTTGGTTATATACGCTCGGTAAGCTACCCCAACAACAAGGCTAAGCATCTGCTGGGCATGGCACAGATGCTCTGTGATGACTTTGAAGCACGTGTACCAGAGGAAATAAATGACTTAATTAAACTGCCTGGAGTGGGACGTAAAACGGCCAATGTAATTGCATCAGTGGTCTACCATAGGCCCGCAATGGCGGTGGACACGCATGTATTTCGGGTCAGCAATAGACTGGGCTTAACCAGTAATGCGACTACCCCCTTGAGCGTGGAGAAACAACTGGTCAAGCATCTTCCAGAGGAAACGATTGCAGTAGCCCATCATTGGCTTATCCTGCATGGACGGTATATCTGCCTTGCCAGAACGCCTAAGTGTGAGATCTGCCCGATTACTTACTTCTGTAAGTACTTTGAGAAGGAACAGAAAGCCAAACTAAAGAAAAACTAACAATATTAGTAAAATAAATTTTGTAATCCCATTATTAATTGTAATTTTGGGAAGTAAATACTAAGAATATGAGCAACGCAGATAAGTTAAAAGCTTTACAGCTGACATTAGATAAATTAGAAAAATCATACGGTAAAGGTACCGTAATGAAGTTAGGCGATTCAGCTGTTGAGCCGATTGAATCTATATCTACAGGTTCTTTAGGCCTTGATATTGCTTTGGGCATCGGTGGTGTTCCAAAAGGTCGTGTTATTGAAATCTATGGTCCAGAATCCTCTGGTAAGACTACCTTGGCGACTCATATTATTGCTGAAGCACAGAAAAGTGGTGGCATGGCGGCATTTATTGATGCGGAGCATGCTTTTGATAAATATTATGCACAGAAGCTGGGTGTTGATGTAGAAAATCTTTTGATCTCACAACCCGATAATGGGGAGCAGGCTTTAGAGATTGCTGACAACCTAATCCGCTCGGGTGCTATTGATGTAATTGTTATTGACTCCGTGGCGGCCCTAGTGCCAAAGGCAGAGATTGAAGGCGAAATGGGTGACTCCAAGATGGGCTTACAAGCTCGTTTGATGTCACAGGCATTACGTAAACTGACTGGTACAATTGCTAAGACAAACTGCTGCTGTATCTTTATCAACCAGTTACGTGAGAAGATCGGTGTAATGTTTGGAAACCCGGAGACTACCACCGGTGGAAATGCCTTGAAGTTTTATGCTTCGGTACGTCTAGACATCCGTCGTGCATCCCAAATTAAAGATGGCGATGAGGTTTCAGGTAACCGTGTGAAGGTGAAAATTGTGAAGAACAAGGTTGCGCCTCCTTTCCGAATTGCGGAGTTTGATATTATGTTTGGCGAAGGTATTTCCAAAGTTGGGGAGATTATTGACTTAGGTGTGGAGTATGGCATCGTAAAGAAAGCTGGATCCTGGTTTAGCTATGGCGAGACCAAGTTGGGTCAAGGTCGGGATGCTGTAAAATCTTTATTGCTAGACAACCCTGACTTAAGTGATGAGTTAGAAGCTAAGATCCGTGCAGAAGTAGCAGGTGTAGAGCCTGAAATTGTTGCTGGATAATAAACAGATTACTAGTAAAAACCGAGCAGTGCTCGGTTTTTTTTGTTTAAAGCATCTGCTTTATAAAAAAGCAGCATCGCTGTCCACAATAGTTGAGCCTACTTAACTAAAGAAATTCATCTTTATTGCCTGAGGCTAGTCTATAGCTTTTATAAAAATCACAACAAGATTTCTCAATTTTCATTATAGGAAATAGCGAATCCCTGCTTGTATCCTCTAGAAAAGATCGCTGTAAAACTAGCCTTGAAAAGATCTGCTCCCCGCTTTTTAGTTTTTTAAACTTTTTCAGGTAAATCAAGCTAATAAAACAAAGCGGGCTATATCAAAAAAATGATATAGCCCGCTTAAAATAGCTGTAAGCTAAAAATTACTTAGCCTCTTGGAAGCGTTTTGCAACAGCATCCCAGTTGATCACATTGAAGATCTCCTCTAAATAAGCTGGACGCTTATTCTGGAACTTCAAGTAGTATGCATGTTCCCATACGTCAATACCCAAGATTGGCGTACCTTGTACTTCTGCAACATCCATCAATGGGTTGTCTTGATTTGGCGTAGAGCTTACTGCCAATTTACCATCAGCCTTAACCACTAACCAAGCCCATCCTGAACCAAAGCGTGTTGCTCCAGCTGCTTGTAATTGCGACTTCAATTCAGCAAATGAACCAAAGGTAGCATTGATCGCTGTAGCTAATTCGCCTGTTGGCTCACCACCAGCATTTGGTGCTAATACAGACCAGAACAATTTGTGGTTAAAGTGTCCACCACCATTGTTACGAACAGCAGCTGGGTATTTAGAAATATTTTTATTGATTTCCTCTAATGACAATCCTTCAGCATCCGTACCTGCGATAGCTTTGTTCAAGTTATCTACGTAAGCTTGGTGGTGACGGTCATGGTGGATTTCCATAGTATCTTTGTCAATGTGTGGCTCCAACGCGTTATTTGCGTATGGTAGCGCTTCTAATTCAAATGCCATAATAATTTATTTTATTTAATACTACGAATATAACAATTTACAAGCAGCTAAGGTTTTTATAGAATTACATTTTTAGAAAAACCTTACCTTTTATTACGGAAAAATGATTTAACCAGTGCTGCGCATTCTTCCTCTAGCACGCCTGACACGACTTCCGTCTTGGGATGATAGAGGTTTCCATGCTTGGAGGCTCCCCGCTTGTCATCTTGGGCTCCATAGACCACCTTATTAATCTGGGTCCAGTAGGATGCCCCAGCACACATAACACAAGGCTCAATCGTGACATAAAGCACGCAGTCTTTCAGATACTTCCCCCCTAGGTAACTAGCAGCAGCAGTAAAGGCCTGCATCTCGGCATGCGCCGTTACATCATTTAAGCGCTCAGTTAAGTTATACCCCTTGCCTATTATCTTGCCATGACTCACGATAACCGCCCCTATGGGCACTTCATCATTGTCATAGGCAGTCTTTGCGAGCTTTAATGCTTCTCGCATATATAGCTCATCCACAGTGGCCGGGTCAGCCGCTGCTGATTCAAAATTATAAACTTTCATATTTTTTCTTAATTACCCGCATAATCTCTTCCAGCATCTATATGAATCTATTGCAACCATAATTGGCTTTCCAGCATTTATACCTGTGCTTGGTATTTGTATTACATTAACCGAGCGCCATTTGGCAACTCTTTCTCTACGGCCGTCAGGATAATATGTCCATCTGCATCGGCAAAGCCTGTTACCAGACATTCGGACATAAAGTCTGCAATCTGTTTCTTTGGGAAGTTAACTACCGCGACTACCTGTCTCCCCAATAGGGATTCCTTGCTGTAGTGATGGGTGATCTGGGCACTGGACTTCAGGATGCCAATACTAGCCCCAAAGTCTACCCATAGCTTATAGGATGGATTCCTGGCCTTTAGAAAATCATCGACCTCAACCACTGTACCTACGCGCAACTCAACCTTTTCAAAGTCTCCCCAGCTTATTGTATTTGTGTCTTCCATGCGTATTTTACAAGCGATTAGAATCCAAATCCACCAACTCCTTTGCTAAGGTAAAGTGTACATAAGCTACATTTCTATGTAAGCGCTTTGCAAGTCTAATTAACAAGTTTTGCTCATCCCCGGCTGTATACTGCAAATCCTCAGCAGTCAGTGAATTATACTTCCTGCCCAGCTTTACTTTAAGGACTTCCCAATCGCTATCCGATATTTTTAATGCGTTCATAGACAAATTATTAATAATTTACGTTATTATTGTAACAGTTCTAAAAGTAAAAAAATATTTTTTATGAAAAAATCTTTACTCACGTTAATTTGTTTCATAGCAGCGATTAGTTTCTCTCACGCACAGCTGCTACCCACTTTTAAACTAGGTGTAAAAGGTGGATTAGGTTTCTCAAGCTTAAAGTCTGAAGGTAAGTATTTCAGCTCAGATACAAAAACTGGCTATCAGGTTGGACTTTGGGGAAGAGTGGGTGTTGCTGGATTCCATGTACAGCCAGAGGCTTACTTCGCAAGCAAGAAAGTAGGCTTAACAGTAGAAAACAATTCG
Source organism: Sphingobacterium sp. (assembly GCA_030146225.1). GTDB lineage: Bacteria > Bacteroidota > Bacteroidia > Sphingobacteriales > Sphingobacteriaceae > Sphingobacterium. The sequence goes on from JASLCA010000091.1 coordinate 5,533, forward strand.
GGTAATGCAACCTTTAATAGTTTTGATGTTCCCGTATTATTGGGTACTAGAATTGGCTTAGGCCCAGTAGGCGTACGCTTACAGGCAGGTCCTGTATTCTCTTTTGCGCAAGATGGAAAGATTAATTTCAACACGCAGATTACAGACTTTGATAGCTACAAGAAATCTTCTACTGGTATTATTGCTGGTATAGG
>JASLCA010000312.1 GCA_030146225.1 Sphingobacterium sp.
GACCAAGCAGCAGGATTAAAACAAAGGTATCCCCATAAAAAAAGGGAAGTTGCATGGCCTTTACACAGCCCTTACAACCTCCCCTTTAACCAAATAGTACACAAGTACTTACAGGTTATTCTTAACTAAAGACAAATAATTCTATATTAAATCCTTTATTAAACAATTGGATCCTCCACAACAGAAGGTAAATTCCTAGGTCCCTCTGTTAATAATTCCAAGACCAGATCAAAGCGTCTGTCGTATTTTTGCTCAACTTCACCATTGGCATCAAAAAGATCAGCACGTTGAATAGGAACATGTAATGGCAAAGTCCATGCACGCAAGGACCGCGCAACAGCATCCATGGCATTAATGCCTTGCATCGCCTGCACCCCATCTGCCCAACAGACCAATGCAATTAACTTCCCACTCAGGTAAGCCTGCGGAAGCCTAGCACTACATTCCATCCAATCAAGGCAGTTTTTCATTACGCCCGTCATGCTACCATGATACAAGGGAGACAGCCAGATATGCACATCTGCATCCCGAAAAAGTAGGTTCATACGCTCTACGGCATGCGGAATCTTATTTAAGCTGGTGTCAAACAAAGGAATGCCAGAGTCTACCACCCTGAAAGTTTCCGCTTGCACGCCCATCTTCTCAAATTTAGCCAACAAGTAACGGGACAAACGCTCTGAAGTTGCATTCTCCCTTCTGTCCAAGGCTCCGTTAAATATCAAAGCTTTCATATTTTCTTTTTCTTTATTAAAAGTACAAAATAAAATTAACCATTTTTAGCAATAACCTTAGGCATGCCTGCTTCCCCATAGAGTAAAGTCTTCACCATAGGCTGCAACCTTAAACTCATAAGCATGTAGAGCGCTGGATCCAAATTGGGTCGTGCCCGAATCACCACCTTCTTGCCCTCAAAAAAAGAAACATCAGCCCTCAAGATAGCATCCTTCCAACGCTTAAAGTCGAAATTGCTAGCCGTATCATAGTCAACCTCAATTGCCACATGTAATAAATAACTGCTGACAAGCATATAGACCCATGGAGGAATAATGGTATCTTCCGTACAGCCCACAGCCACGGCGCGACCTTTAAGGGCTGCCCAATCGTACTGTACTAATGCCTCCTTAAAATCCTTCTCACGGACGATTAAGCCCATATACAAAAAGTCCTTGAGGTCTAAGAAAAAACTACCTTCAGCAGGCCTGTAATCTACCAAGTCCACCGTCAGAATCCCAGCGGCCTCTACCTTGTTGACAAAAACACCTTCTTCCATCTTCGCGCTTAACCAATAGCCTTTAAAGCTGCCTGATAATTAGCCTCAACAGCAGCCCAATCCAAGACCGACCAAAAAGCATCTATAAAATCCGCACGCTTATTCTGATACTTCAAGTAGTAAGCATGCTCCCAGACATCAATACCTAATATAGGAAAACCTTGGTTCGTAAGATTCGTATCCATCAAAGGATTATCCTGATTAGCATTAGAAGCCACCGCTAAAGTCCCATTGTATTTAACAAACAACCATACCCAACCCGAGCCAAACTGTCCTAAGCCCGTTTGCTTAATCAAAGCCTTTAAGGCGTCCAAGTCTCCAAAAGTCTGCTTGATTTGCGCGGCCAAAACGCCATTAGGCACTAATTGAGGCGAAGGAGACAAAGTCTTCCAAAATAAATCATGATTAAAATGCCCTCCAGCATTGTTCCGAATCGCAGGGCTGTAAGCACTAATATGACGTAATGTATCCATCAAATCAGCATTTTCAGCGGCAGTGCCCACAACCGCTTTATTCAAGTTGTCAATATAAGCCTGATGATGACGCTTATGGTGTATCTCCATTGTTTCCGCATCAAAAAATGGCTCCAAAGCCTTATAATCGTATGATAAAGTTGGCAATGTATAGGTCATAGTGTATGTATTTAAAAGTTTCAAAAATTTTCACAAGTCAAAGGTAAAAAAGCTTTCTAATAAAACAAGTAATTACTTGTTTTATTAGAAAGTAAGAATTCAAGCTTTACATTAAAATGATCTTTACAAGCCACCAAGGAATAAAAGAATAGTCCTGAATAATACCTATCTTTGTATTAAACAAGGCATAGATTGTATAATGACAAAAAAAGATAACACCCAACGCATTCTAATGCTGATTAAGATGAAGACAGAGGCAAGCTTAAACCTGCTCGCATCTGAACTCAGCATTACAAAAGAAGGCGCGCGCCAACATTTAAAGAAGCTGATAGCAGAAGGGCTAATCGAAAGTAGTTATCAAGCCGAAGGCGTAGGAAGGCCAACAGCTTATTACAAGCTTACAGAAGCCGGCGAAAGTAAGTTTCCAGACACCCATGCGCAGGTTACAGTGGATTTATTACAATCGGTAAAAAAACTATTGGGTGAAAATGCGCTAGACCTCCTAATCAGCGATCGCGAGAAGCAAAATTATGCGCGCTATGCCAAGGCCCTAGAAAACAAAAATACCATCGCCGAAAAACTAAGCAGTTTAAGTGCAGTGCGATCCCAAGAAGGCTATATGGCGGAATGGTCACAGGAAGAAAACAACTATTTATTTATTGAAAACCATTGCCCAATCTGCGCCGCTGCCAAGGAATGTCAAGGCTTTTGTAGAGCAGAATTACAAAACTTTCAGGATATACTGGGCCCCGATTATGAGGTAACCCGTATTCAACATATCCTAGAAGATGGAAAGCGCTGTGTCTACAGCATAATCCCAAAGGATTAATCCCTGCAGCCTAGCCCCTATTAATTGTCTTTCGCTAGAGCCCAGCAGCTCCGCTAAGCTTCTAGCTTCTAGCTACCGCCAGCTGTATTCAAGCTACTTATACTTCTCCCGTAAGTCCAGCCCCCGCTAAGATTCTAGCTACGGCTACCTGCATTGGTCATCTCATCTCATCTCATCTCATCTCATCTCATCTCATCTCATCTCATCTCATC
>JASLCA010000094.1 GCA_030146225.1 Sphingobacterium sp.
CCTATACCAAACAGGAAGATACCAGAACACCAATCTTGCACTATCAAATGGTACGGAAAAAAGTACCTATAGACTTTCGTACTCCAACCTTAACACAAAAGGAATTACCGCTAAAAATGACTTCAAAAGGAATAGCTTCTCCTTAAACACAAGTCATGAAATAAGCCCAATATTACAAGCCACAGCTGGATTCAACTATGTAAACTCATCCACCAGCAACCCTACCTATCAAGGAGAGGCATTTTCTCCTATTTTCGACTTTGTCTATACCCTCCCACGAGACTATGACATTAACTACTGGAAGAAAAACTACATCAGTGCTAATAAAGATGGCTACAATGCAGATGATCCATGGGGATATGCAGCGAAGCTATATGAGTACTATGAAAACAACCAGCTACAAGATGAGGACAACATTCGAGCAAATCTAAACCTAGAATTTAAACTAACCGATTGGTTAAGATTTATCGCTAAGGGGGACATCTATAAATTGCTTACCAGCAATGAAATCAAAAAGATGGCTGATGGAACAGCTGATTTCTCTGGGGCAAGCTACCAATTGGAGCAACGCCGAAAAGACCAATACAGCTATGGAGGATTATTAACAGCCACAAAAAGCTGTACAGACTTTAATATAAGCGCTTCATTAGGCGCAGAAACCTGGCAGAGCAATGGTACGATTCAAACCTCCAAAACCAACAATGGTTTGATTAAGCCAGGAGTATTTGACTTAGCCAATTCAATGTCCCCGGCCACAACTACAGGCAGGAGACATTATAACAAAAGGCAAATAAACTCTATTTATGGCTTTGTTAATATGGATTGGAAAAATCAGCTTTATTTAGATATTACCGGAAGAAACGATTGGTCATCCACGCTTATCTACAGTGATGGATCTGGAAATCCTTCTTACTTCTATCCCTCGGTGAGTAGCTCTTGGATACTGAGTGAAACAATGGCAGGCAAGATGCCTACATTTATGAATTATGCTAAGATAAGGGCTTCCTATGCCATAGTTGGAAAGGATACAGATCCTTATAAGATAACTACCCCAGGCACCTATAAACATCTAGGCCTTTTTAATGACAATCTCTTTTCAGGCGGCAGCAAACCCTATTATGGCTTTGCAAACACCGAGTTAGGCGCATTAAACCTAAAGCCAGAGAAGCAATATGCCATAGAATTCGGAACAGAACTTAAGTTTTTCCAAAATAGATTAGGTCTAGATTTTGCCTATTATAAAACCAATACGAAGAACCAGATCTTGGCATTAGAAGCTCCGATAGAATCGGGAGTTACCTCTAAATTGATCAATGCTGGAAACATCCAAAACCAAGGCTTCGAAATCCTAATCGAAGGAACGCCTATAAAAATGGATGATTTTAGTTGGAACCTCTCGCTTAATTTCACCAAAAACAAGAACAAGATAATTTCACTCACTGATGGAGTTAGTGTATACGAATTAGATGGCGGAGGAGCCGAAACAGGCGCCTATGCAACCGCTGGAGGTGCTTATGGTGACATTTATAGCAATCAGGCCTATTTACGCGATGCAGACAATAATAAAGTGCTAACCGGAAATGGGGTATATGTACAAGCCGGAAAAAGTAGTAAGATCGGAAGTTTGCAGCCTAATTTCCTGTCCGGTCTGCACTCCTCATTTCGCTACAAAGCCCTAACCTTGAATGTACTGTTAGATGCCAGATTTGGGGGCGATCTATTTTCAACTACCTACAATTACGGAATGTACAACGGCTCTTTAAACTCCTCTTTAAGGGGTAGAACATCCAATTATGGAGGACTAGATAGAACATTGGCAGATGGGCGCATTGTAAATGATGGAATGATACCAGATGGCGTCTTCCAACAAGGATCGCTTTCAGATGATCTTGTCACAGACATTTCTGGAAAAACCTATCAATGGGCCTATGAACAAGGACATAAGAAGCCCTTATCCGCTTCAGATTATTACAACAATCTGTATAGTTGGGGAGCTGGAATACGCGAGGCCTCTATATTTAAAAGCTCATGGATAGCACTAAGGGATATTTCGGTAAGTTGGAACCTCCCGAACAAGCTACTTAAAAAGGCCTTTATCAAAAATGCCAACTTGGGCTTCTCCGTGCGCAACCTAGGCTTCTTATATAACACCCTTCCCGACAATATTAATCCAGAAGGGCTAGCGACAACCTATGGCTCAGAATACCTAGAAGGCGGCGGCGCCCCGCTTTCCAGACAATACAATATGAAAATCAACTTGACTTTTTAACTGCTAAATTATTATAGATATGAAATATATTAAACTAGCTATAGTAGCGTTCTTCCTTACAGCCAGCACATTGTCAAGTTGTAAGAAGGATTTCGAAAATATGAACAGCAATCCCGAAAGTATCACAGATGTAGATCCAGAAAGTTTATTCTACACTGCACAGACACAGATGCTCACCGCAGGAAATCTCTGGAATGATGTTTATGCCAGCAAGCTGAGGTGGATGCAATACACCTCCAACATATGGGGCTATTCGACCACGAATTTCACCATATTTACCTCCAATATTGGAGCCGACCTCTATAAAGAGTACAACAACGTCGGGGCATACATAACAAATATAAACTATAACATAAGTAGCAAAAAACAGGAAGCTGAATACAATGACCTCCTACAAATGGGCAGGATACTATTAATCACCAAGGGCATACAGACTACCGACATGCATGGCTCACTGGCATATTCAGAAGCTTGGAAAGTTAGAGCTGGCGGGCAGGAAATCCAAGATTTAAGCCCTAAATTTGACAGTCAAGAAACGCTCTTCAAAACATGGGACGAACAACTTAAAACAGCAATCAACAACCTCAAACAGTCCACTAGCGGAGCAAAAAACATCGGTGCGTATGACCGGGCTTTTGGAGGGGATCTCCAGAAGTGGATCAAAACAGCAAATGCCCTTAGGCTACGTATTGCCCTACGCTTATGGAATAGACAACCCGAGTTAGCAAAGTCAATTGCGACAGAGGTGCTTGCTACTTCAAACACAGCCTTTATTCCTACGGAAAAAGGTGACAGCTTTATACTGTGGCATGCTAATGATTATACCACCTACAACGGGGGCGACTGGCACTCCATCTATGATATGGACTGTGCCTCAGCGCCATTTATGGATTATTTAAAAAAGCACAAAGACCCTAGAAAAGAAATCTTTTTTAAAGAAAACAACCTCACGGCTGAAAATATTGCAGCGTACAATGCGCAGGGCGATAACCAAAAAGTAAGCGGCAATATCAGCCAGAACATGTCGCGTTGGGAAGGCGGTACAGTAAGCTTTGATTTCCGTTCCACAGATGAACCTTACCTAGCCAGAAAATTATATGGCTCCACAACCATTGATATGCGTGCAATGAACTATCCGCAAACTAGCCTTTGGAAAGGCGTGGGCTATGATGGAAAAGGAGCTGGCGGCAACTTCGCTCCCCTTTTGACTTATGCAGACTTTTGCTTTATGGCAGCCGAATTCAGCTTAAGGGAAGGCGTTGTGAGCTCGAAATCGGCCACAGATTGGTACTACGAGGGTGTAAAAGCATCCGTAAAACAGTGGTATCAATTGGGTGACTACGCAAAAGTATCTCCCTACAAAGCATTAGATGAGACAACATTAAATAATTTCCTGAATCAGCCAGGAATTAAGTGGGACGCAGCCAAAGGACTAGAGCAGATCTATACCCAAGCCTATGTTGAACACTTTAAAAACACCAATGAATCATGGTGTCAATGGAAAAGGACAGGCTATCCCAACACAGATAGCGAAATTATAAAATTCCACAAAGTACTTATTAATTCAGTAGAGCAACGCGTTCCTAGAAAGGTGAAATTCACCTATCCCACCCCAGGCACCGCCAACTACGAGAATAATAAGAGTCGGATTGATGAGATGATGAAAGATAAAAACTTCCTATCGGCTGACAATGAGTTTGGTAAACTCTGGTGGGAAAATTAACTTAACAAAGATAAAGCAGCATTTAAGCAAACTAAGGCAATAAATAACCCAGTTCCCCAAAACTTTTTAAAAAAACATAAAAAGTTTTGGGGAATTTAGATTATTTAACATATTTTTAATAAAAATTTAACGCGAAGAACCAATTTTAAAATTAGAATGGATACCAAAAGTCATAATCCCAAAGCGATAATACTGAACTCGCTGTATTATAACAAATCAAGCTCTATTTTAGAATTAAGCCAATTAATAGGAAAAAGCATTCCCAGTACAACCAAAGCAATAAATGAATTGCTTGCCGAGAATATAATTGCGGAAGATGGGCTTGCTCCCTCTACAGGAGGTAGACGGCCAGCCCGCTATTGCATTAATACTGCTTTGGAAAGCTATATCCTGTCTGTGGCGGTAGACCAACATTATGTAACAGCTGAACTATATAACCTTTCAAATACAGCGATAACTCCAATAATGACGGAAAAAATTGAAGGAGTCAATACTTTTCAGATGATTGTTAACGTTATTCAACAAGTCATCGACTGGAATGCCTACCCAAATGACGCTATTTTGGGTATAGGGATTAGCATGCCAGGGTTTGTGGACAATCAGCAAGGCACCAATACTTCTTATGAAGGAATTGACTCAAAATTATATAACATCAAACAGGAAATTCAAAACATCTTTAATATACCCACTTACTTTGAAAATGATTCAACCGCTATCGCTATAGCTGAACAAAAATTCGGTAAGGCCCGAGATACATCCCATGCACTCATTATCAATATTGGATGGGGAGTCGGGTTAGGAATTATTGTAGATAGTAAACTCTTTAGAGGTTATAGTGGCTATGCCGGAGAATTTAGCCATATCCCATTATCCGACAGCAAGAAACTATGTTCTTGCGGAAAAAGAGGCTGTTTAGAAGTAGAAGCATCCCTATCAGCAGCCGTACTATATGCAGAAGAAAGACTTCAAAAGGGCGACAAGTCAAAATTGGAAGAAAGCTTTACACATGATCAACTCGAACAAAGCACCCTGCTTATTCAGGCTGCCCTGCGTGGGGATCAGTTAGCGATTGCAGCCTTAAGCAAGTCTGCCTATATGCTAGGTAAAGGCATAGCGACGCTAATCCATATTATAAACCCACAAAAAATCATCCTGAGTGGACGCGGAGCTGAAGCTGGGCAGCTTTTAATGCCCCAGATACAGACCGCAGTAAATGAATTTTGTATTCCTAGAATTTCACAGAAGACAAGCATAGAGATATCTGAACTGGGTGCAAAAGCACAGCTAATTGGCTCGGCTTGCATCGTATTCGAATATTCCCTAAATAAATTTGTAAACCAAGAAAGACAAACAATAAACTAATTAACTAAACAATGAGACAATTTTATCAAACATCCTGCCTTATGCTAGCCATATCGACCCTGTCGATATCTACGGCTTGGGCTCAGCAGCATGTTACAGGAAAGGTATCAGATGCTAACGGCGGCCTTGCGGGCGTAACCGTAACGGTGGTAGGCTCCAAAACTGCTGTTCAAACGGACTTAAATGGAAATTTTTCTATCCAAGTAAACAAAGGCGAAAAGCTTCGATTCACTACAATCGGTTATGCCGTACAGGATTTTTTAGTCACTGACGCTAAATCGATTAATGTTATTCTAAAGAATAATGAAAGTGCTATTGAAGAGGTTGTCGTAACTGGGATGGGCATTAAAAGAGAGCGGAAAGCCTTGGGTTACTCCTTCCAAGAGGTAAAATCAGAGCAGCTTTTAGATGCCAAGGAAAACAACATTGCCAATGCCTTAGTCGGTAAGGTTTCTGGGCTACAAGTAATCAAAGGCTCCAATGGACCTGCTTCATCGACCAAGCTTACCTTGCGTGGTAATAACTCCCTTACAGGAGACAATCAACCCTTAATTATTGTGGATGGGGTACCTGTTAACAATTTTTTAGGCGCGAAGAACAATGATG
>JASLCA010000107.1 GCA_030146225.1 Sphingobacterium sp.
TGGGATGTCCATATAGGACTTAAAGATGTCGCCCCCCATATTGGTACCATCAGCAGGATCTGTCCCATAGATGCTGTAAAGTCCTTGTAGGGAAAAGTCAAAACGCTTCCAAGAATAGTTCATAATGGCTAGCAATTCCTTGAAGTTTGCGCCGCGTGGATGTGCTAATGGTTCGCCATTATTACTGTAGTTGGAGGTAGAACTAAAATGCTGGTAGGTATAAGGGCGTACGACATTGTATTCCGCTAGGAAGTTAAGGTGCTTTACCTTAAATAGGTCAAAGCCTTTTACCCCTAATTGGGTTCCCCATTTATTGTGTGCATAGCCATTGCCTCCGAAAAACTCTTTTGCCGTAAACTCGCCCAATAAGAATTGGCCATAGGCTGTCAGGTTGTTTAATACTTTATACTTGGCGTTTAAGCCTAAAAACATCTTATCTGGGGATGTGGAGTTATTGGATTCTACCGGGCGTATAAACATCACAGGATTGAGGTAATTAAAGTCAAACCCGCGATGGCCTGCTTCATTTTCATTGGCCCAGATTACGGCTTGAAAGAAGCCTACCGACAGGCGGTTGGTGGCATTGTAATCCAAATATTGGAATGCGCCCCATTTTATACCATCCCCGTATCGTCCGGCTACATTTGCGGAGTCTAATCTTGGGTTTTTGGGATCGGTCATATAAGCCCATATGGAGGTGTATTGTACATTACCTATTTTACCTGATAATTTCAGATGGGTATAGTTGGAGGAAAAGTCCGACAACAACAAGGAGCGGTAACCGTCTCCTATATGATTTTTATCATAGGCTAGCGTGGCTTGTAGGTAATCACTAAAGTCATAGGTCAGGCTTGCTGTAGCATACATCCAATCCTTTGTACGGCGATCGGGATGTTCTACGGTGCTTTGTCCGGGCATCACTTTATTGGTACGCACATAAGCATCGAGGTACTCCGGAAAAACGGCCTGATTTTCAAAGGCATTGGCGTAAAAGGTAAACTTATCTTTAATGGTCACCCCTGCTTGAAAGCCTCTGGAATTGATCCATGTATTGCGCTTGCCATCTCCTATTAGGTCCTTGCCGATAACAAAGTCAGGCAGGAAATCTAAGTAGAAGGTATGATCATCTTTCTTGACGTCTACAAGGTGCTCGTTGAAGAGCTTACGGGCAAACCAATTGTTGGAGCTTGTCTGATTGGCATTTTCTAAGGAGTCAAACTTTACTAACAGCTCTTCCTGAAATACATAGGGCTTGGAGGCGGTATGCAGTCGGGTATTGGGCGAATACAAGACTTCATTGTACTTCTGATAATGCTGATAGGAATAGGTTTGATTTCTGATCTGTGCTTGCGAAACAGGCTGTACAGCAATTAGTGCTGTGAGTATAACGAAAAACTTAATAAACTTCATAGAATGATGTGGGACATTTCTAAATGACAGAACAATTTTTATTCCGAATTAATAAGTAACAAAGGTAGCATATTCTTGGGTATTTGTAATAATCGTATGTAAATGATGCTAAAACGTTTATTCGTACTTTCTTTTAATCTTTTTTTTTATCTTTAACTTGTATAAAGATTATTTATAAACAACCTAAATACAATGAAACGCAGAACTTTCCTACAAAATACAATGGCATTGGGGGCTGGCGTAATGGCTAGTAAATTTTCATTTGCTGAATCTATACAGCGCTTTCCTGTGGTCCGAGTTGCAGCGGACAAAAGACATTTTAAAGCTGCTGTTATTGAACAGGCTATTCAGGAATTTCAAAAAAATGTGCCCAATAAGGAACTTGGCTGGCTTTTTAACAATTGCTTCCCAAATACCTTGGACACGACTATATATGATGAGTCTACTCCGAACAAGAAACTTACCTATGTAATTACGGGGGATATTGATGCGATGTGGCTGAGGGACAGTAGTGCGCAGGTCTGGCCTTACCTGCCTTTTATGAAGCAGGACCGCAAATTACAAGATCTTATTCTGGGCTTAATTAATAAGCAGTCGCAATGTATTAATATTGATCCTTATGCCAATGCTTTTTACAATGACCCGACCAAGAAGGGGGAATGGTTTTCGGATCATACGACCATGAAGCCGGGCTTGCATGAGCGTAAATGGGAGATTGACTCCTTGTGCTATCCGATACGCTTGGCCTACCATTACTGGTTGGAGACTAAGGATGTTACGGCCTTTGATGCGGACTGGGTAAAGGCGCAGGAGAACACCTACAAGACTTTTGTGGAGCAGCAACGCAAGGATGGCAGTAGCCCATATGTATTTTCAAGAACGACTTCTAGGGGTACTGATACCCTTCAGATTGATGGCTTGGGCTATCCTGTTAATCCGATTGGCTTAATCTGCTCTAGCTTCCGACCTTCTGATGACTGTACGATTTTCCCCTTTCTGATTCCTTCTAATCTCTTTGCGGTGACTAGCCTCAGACAATCTGCTGAAATCTTAGCCAAGGTTAAGAATGAGCAGGTGCTGGCTGATAAAATGCTGGCTTTGGCGCTAGAGGTAGAAACTGCGGTCAACCGCTACGGAATTGTGAATCATCCGGAACATGGTCGTATTTATGCCTTTGAGGTGGATGGCTTTGGAAGTTATATGATGATGGATGACGCAAATGTCCCTTCTTTATTAGCGCTTCCGTATTTAGGAGCGCTGGATGTGCAGGATGAGGTTTATCAACGCACGCGTAAGTTTATCCTTTCGGACAAGAATCCTTTCTTCTACAAAGGGACGGCTGCTGAGGGAGTTGGGGGTCCGCATATTGGGCGTGATTATATCTGGCCAATGGCGATTATTATTCGTGCTATGACTTCCACGGACGATCAGGAAATAAGGTCCTGCATCGAAACTTTGCGTAAAACCCATGGGGACACGGGCTTTATGCACGAGGCCTTCCATAAGGATGATCCTAAGAAATTCACGAGACATTGGTTTGCTTGGACCAATACTTTATTCGGGGAACTGCTTTGGAAGACTTACAAGGAAAAACCAAATTTATTGCAATAAAATAAAGTGTTATTTGTTTTATGAGAGTGCTAAGCACTTTCATAAAACTACCTTATCTTTGTGTAAGAAGATGGCTTTCTCAGATTATTATCTGGGGTCTATCTCTTGCAAAAGCTATGTTATGGAAAACAATGCAAAGTCTGGTCCTATAGGTATTTTTGATTCTGGCTTCGGTGGGTTAACTGTCTTTCGTCAGATTAAGAATAAATTGCCCCAGTATGATTATATTTATCTTGGGGATAATGCGCGGGTTCCTTATGGTACGCGTTCCTTTGAGGCGGTCTATGAATTCACGAAGGAATGTGTTTTTAAGTTGTTTGACCTCGGTTGCAACCTTGTTATCCTAGCCTGCAATACCGCATCTGCTAAAGCCTTACGTACAATTCAGCAACAGGACTTACCGCCAGGCAAAAGGGTATTGGGCGTGATTCGACCGACTGCAGAAACTATTCAGGCATTTACAAAAACTAATCATATTGGAATTTTAGCCACGCAGGGTACGGTCTTGTCTAAGTCTTATGAGCTCGAGATTAATAAGCTGCATCCGGGCATTGCTGTCTATCAGCATGCTTGCCCTATGTGGGTGCCGCTGGTGGAAAACAATGAGATCAACTCCCCTGCTACGGAGTATATTGTGGAGAAAGATATTCAAGCCTTGTTAGCCCTACAGCCTGCGATGGATTGTATTGTGCTGGCTTGTACGCACTACCCATTGCTGCTTGAGGTGATTCAAAAGTATGTCCCTGCGCATATACAGATTATTGCCCAGGGACCTATAATTGCCGATAGCTTACAAGACTACCTTGCTCGCCATCCTGAAATGGAAGCGGCTTGTTCAAAGCATGGGAAGCTGCAATTTTACACAACGGATAGTGCGGATGATTTTGAAGAGAAGGCTACGATTTTCTTTCGGGAAAAGATAAAGGCGCATAATTTAAAGGTTTAATCTGGCTGTGCTACTATAGCCTCCATAAAAAAATCCTTAGCCCCATTCCGGACTAAGGATTTTCATTGCTAATGCTGTCGCGCTTATTGCTTGTTTTCAGCCTTTAGGGCTGCTTTCTTGGCAGAGCGTATATTCAAGTACTCTACGAGTACTGAGAAGGCCATTGCAAAGTAAATATAGCCTTTTGGTATATGCTGATCAAAGGCTTCTGCGGTAAGGGATACCCCAATTAATAGCAGGAAGGATAATGCCAACATCTTTACAGATGGGTAATTGTTCACAAAGTTACTGATGGACTCTGCGGACACCAACATAATGCCCACCGCTACGATAACCGCAGCAATCATTACCCCGATTTGATCTACCATACCGACTGCTGTAATTACAGAGTCTAGGGAGAATACAATGTCTAAAATCAATATTTGAATTATCACACTGGAGAAGGTTACGACCTTCTTGCCAATGCTATTTGCTTCAGCATGGCCTTCTACTTTGTGATGTATCTCTGTTGTGGATTTATAAATTAAGAATAGACCCCCAATAAATAATATTAAATCCCGACCTGATAACTCTAGGTAACGGGCTATCTCTGGATTATCAATATTTAGGGTTTCGCCGAAATTAAACAAGGGTGCAGTAAGACCCATAACCCATTTGATGGAGAATAATAAGCCCACACGCATGACTAAGGCTAATATCAAGCCGATCTGCCGGGCTTTCTTTTGCTGTTCTACAGGAAGCTTACTACTTTGTATAGAGATAAAGACAATATTGTCAATACCTAATACAATCTCTAAGACTGTTAATGTTAAAAATGAAATCCAAATTTGCGGGTCTGATAACCATTCCATATAATATATATAAGTGTTTAATAACGTGCTAAGGAAATAATATTGTCACTAAATCGTGTTAAACGACCTTGACTGTTTAAGAAGTCTAGGCTGATAATAAAGCTATAGCCACATACCGTGCCACCGAGCTTTTCAACCAGCTTGGATGCCGCGACTATGGTGCCGCCTGTAGCCAACAAGTCATCGTGAAGAAGCACCTTACTGCCGGCTTTAAAGGCATCTTCATGTACTTCGATGGTTGCCTGACCATATTCTAGCTTATAGGATTCTGAAACGGTCTTAAAGGGTAGCTTTCCTTGCTTACGAATCGGAACGAAGGGAATGTTTAATCGATTGGCCAAGAGCATCCCAAAGAGAAATCCACGACTCTCTATGCCTGCGATAATGTCTATCTCTAGCCCAGCTAATCGAGCTACAAATTCTTCTATTACGGCAGAGCATAAGTCTTGGTCCTGTAACACAGGTGTAATGTCTTTAAATACTATTCCAGGCTTAGGAAAGTCTGGAATATCGCGTATAACTTCTTTCAAATGCTCTTCTAGCATGTAGATGTTTCAATTAAAACTTAAATAAGGCTCAATTTTACGCAAAAAAATAGAATCAAAAGCATAAATAATGTTAAGATCCTTAATATTTTTAAATGAGCCATGTTGTAAGCGGTAATTTACTAGTATTTGACTGCTTTTTTTACTGAAATAAGGATGCTTTGCCAACTCCTGCGCTAATACGGTATTGATGGGAATTTTGCGCAGTGTTGGGCTGCTTGTTATGAATACTAAAGGTTGTATATCTTCGTATAATTCTGCGGTGATGCCATATACTTCTTGGAGCTGCTGCAACTGATAGAAACCGCCTAGACTTTCTCTATACTTTAGGATCCGGCCGCTGTATACGGGCCCTATGCCTCTTAACCTAATAAGCGCAAGGCTGTCTGCTTGATTTATGTCTATGGGGGTAAATGTTTTCTCTACAGGACTGGCTGGGGGCTGTATTAAGCTGGTCTTGGTTATAGCTGGAGCTGCTGAGGAATCGAATATGAGATAGGGGGCTATTCGCTGAAAGTCCGCTGCGGAGATCGAATAGATCTTGGCTAGGTCTGCTGCCTCTGCGAAGTAACCGCCCCGCGCTTCATAGTTATGGATCACCTGTATCTGCCGATCACTAAAGCCTAACTTCCGCCATCTTTCGGCGGCGAGCTTATTGGGGTTAAAGTAAAAAAGCTCCAAGGACTTTATCCCTGAAGCTTTTTTTGTTTTTTCTACGTCTGAATAGGAGCTTTGTTCTGCCCCTGCTTGCTGCGCTGTTGCTAAATCCTGCAATGCCGTTAGGCTGTAGGCATCGGGCGCTGGACTGGGCTGTAAGGCGCGATAGACAAGTGGTGCGCTAAGGATCATAAAGATAAATAGCAACAGCAACAAGTAACCCTTGCGCTCGTTCTCTGACAATTTAAAAAAATGTGAGAACTTGTCCATACTAGCTTTTTTGTTTTATTCCCCTACTTTAACTCCGATGCTGAAACTTTCTTAACCTTGGTTCCATCTTGAAGTAGCTTTGAAATGGCATTAAAAGGTCTAGAAACAACCTCCTGCCCTTTTGTTAAGCCTGACTTGATTATAATATTTTTATCGTCTTGAATGCCTGTCTTTACGGCTGTAAGTTTAACTACATTATCATTTAAGACAAATACATATTCCTTTATATCTTCATCATTTGCTGTGGAGTCTGTCTTATTGCCTTTCTCGCGAATGGTTACAGACTGAATTGGCACCGTAAGCCCTTTCTCGCTTTTGGTATGTATTTGTACCGTTGCAGATAGCCCTGGTCTAAATGGGGATGAATTGTCACGATCGGTGTCCAATAAATCGGCATAGGATGTAGGCTCAATACGCACCTTCACATTAAAGTTTGTGACTTGCTCGGCTGTTGTTGCCGCGGCTGTGCCAGCTGATTTTGAGGAGCTGGATATCTCGGTAACCGTTCCCTTAAACTTACGACCTTGAAAGGCATCTACCTCTATGGTTGCTTCGTTGGCTACTTTTACACGGTTGATATCATTCTCGTTGACTTCCACATTGACTTCCATGGTTGCCATATTTGCGATACGCATAATCTCGGTACCTGCCATCTGGGCTGTACCTACTACGCGCTCGCCCAACTCTATGGATAATAAGGAGATTACCCCATCGGCTGGGGCATAAATAGTTGTACGCGAAAGGCTGTTATTGGCTTCTTCCAACTGTGCTCTGGATTGATCTACCCCATAGCGGGCAGCTACAACTTGTTGCTTCTGCGCATTGAGACTTGCTAGCGCACTCTCATACTCGGACTTCGCTTTGTCCATCTCGGCTGCAGAGATAACGCGCTTTTCAAATAATGACTGATTCCTTCTGTAATTGGCTTCGGTATTTACGAGGCCTGCTTCTTGCTGCTTTAATACTTGCTGTGCTGAAGCATAGCTTGCCTGTTGTTGACTAAGCATGGCAGCGGAGCGATCATAGCTGGATTGTAGCAAGTCTGGTCTTACGCGACACAATACCTGCCCTTTCTTGACTACATCGCCTTCCTTAACATTTAGCTCGATAATCTCTCCGGATACTTCGGAACTCAACTTAACCTCAAACTCTGGCTGCACTTTTCCACTTGCAGATACTAATTCATATACGGTTTGCTCCTGCACCTGGTCTACGGCAACCTTTTGTTCTACCCCATCGCCAAACCAGCCTAGCTTACTTCCTGCAATCACCAGCGCTAATAGTACGACTGCACCAATGACTAATATTTTTGGAAGATTATTCTTTTTCTTTGCCATTTTGAAAATATCTGATTAAAATGTTATTTGATTACCTGTATAATAGTCGATTACCTTGCCGCGAAATACCATCTCGTACTTCCGACGAATCATTTCAAACTCAGCCTTATTCATATTGGTCTGAGCCGTAAAGAGCTCTATTGAGTTGGCCATGCCTACATTATGACGTTCACGTAAGGCCTCATAGGCTACTTGTGAGGTTTGGAAGGCAATCTGTGAGGCTCCATACTGCTTATTTGCGGAACGCAGGTCTAGAATGGCCTGGGCTATTATTTTCTCTAAGTTTCTTTTTTCTATAGACTCTTTATTCTCAGCCTGCAAGTAATTTATCTTGGCCTTGTTGACGGCAATTTTCGTACGATTGTTATTGAAGATGGGCATCTGTAAGGAAACTCCGGCACTAAAGGATTTGTTTTCGTCTAACTGATCAAAGAATGGCATTTTTAAGAGTGTCTGTGGAACCATAGCTCGCGAGGAGTAGTTTGTTCCGTAGCCCGTGGAAAGACTAAGTGTTGGGTAATACCCTCCTTTGGCTATGTCTATATTTTTTAAGGCTAACAATTTCCCTTGTTCGGCCTGCTTAATATTCGGCTGGGTATGGAGGGCTTTTTGAAAGACCGACTCATATGAGATGGCTGCATACTCAGACATTACGGCATTAATATCGGGCTTAATTATGTTGAAGTTTGTATCTGGAGATAGCTCCATTAATTGCTTTAAGCTTAACAAGGATATATCATAAGCATTTTCGGCACTCATAATATTTAGATCGTCCATCGCCACTTGATTTTTAGCTTGGGCTAGGTCGGCTACAGTCTTATTGCCTACCTCATATTGTATGCTATCTTGACGCAATTGCTCTTTGGAGAGCTGAATCTGCTCAAGGGCAGCTTCGTGCATTTCTTTGTTGGTAATGGCTTCTAAGTAACTTGTTACGACAGATAGTACTAAATCATTTTTCACACGCTCCACCTCTGTGGCATCGATGGCCATCTGAATCTTGTTGGCCCGAATCTGATTAATCTTCTGAAAGCCTTGGAAAAGGGTTACTGAAGATGAAAGTCTTGCTCCTGCGCTACTTGTCCAGTCATTGCCTCGAACTAATTGTCCTGAGGTCTGGTCAAAGGTTAATCCATAATTATAGCTATTGTCTATGCCCAGGTTTAAATTGGGGTAGAGATTGGACTTGGCCTGGCGCAATTCTTGCTCACTGAGATTATAGCCATACTGGGCCTGCTTAATCTGTAAATTTCGATCTAGGGTGTTCCTAATGGCTTCTTGTAAGCTGATTTGTGCTTTAACATTTATGCCTAGGCTTATTAAAATCAGCGCGACAAATAGCGCCTTTGACCTCTTTAAAGAAGACAAAACCACATTAAGAAAAGATAATTTTCGAACCATTCCGCAATTTAAGGATAAATGATTCCTAAATTTGGTACAAAAAAACGATATTAACAACATGTATTTTATTAATGCACCTTTTTTTTTAAGATGGTATTACCCAAAGGTCACCTTTAATCGGACTAGAAAGGAGAAAAAAGTTTACTTAACTTTTGATGATGGCCCTATTCCTGAGATTACGCCTTGGGTGCTGGACACCCTGAAAGCTTATCAGATTAAGGCTACTTTCTTCTGTGTGGGTGAAAATATAAATCGCAATAAATCGCTATTTGACAGGCTCCTAGCGGAAGGCCATAGCCTTGGAAACCACACTTATAATCACTTAAAGGGTTGGGAGACTTCGGACAATGTATACCTCGAAAATGTGCAAATGTGTCAAGCCTTGACGCAAACTAGGCTGTTTAGACCGCCTTATGCAAGGGCGAAAAAAAGCCAGCTGCGCGCGCTCTCTAAAAGCTATGAAATTATTTATTGGGATGTACTATCTGGGGACTTTGATGAAGCTTTAAGCCCTGAAGCCTGCTTCCAGAATGTTATTAAATACACAAAAAACGGTTCTATTATTGTATTTCATGATAATATTAAGGCTATCCCTAGACTGACTTATGCCTTGCCTAAGGTTATCCGCCATCTGCTTGCTAAAGGCTATAGCTTTGAGACTTTATAGCTGCTAAGTCTAGCCATTGAATGACTAGACTTTTAGTGGCATGTGATCAGAAAAGAGTGACTGCTGCATGGAATGCAAGATGTTTCTCACTTGGCAGCTTGTGCTTCTGATGCTATTCTGCTTACATGTTATTTCTTGCGCGCTGCTCCTTAATCAGTTTCAATATCGGTGACCAGCAAGACATATTCTTTGGCTGAGGCAACTGAAAAATACCCCAATGCATGATTTGAGATATTAGAGCTGGGATTCGCAGGGGCTGCGGAGCCTGGATTGGTCATCTGAAATTCATTCCAAAACTTGTACACGGCCTTGTCCACACAATATCTTCTTACGGTTAGGCTGTCTCCTGGAAAAATATCTTCATCTCGATCTCCTATCTGATGGGTGACATAGCGCCCATCATTAAACTTGTCATTAAATACTGCTGCAAACTTTAGTGCGCCCTTTTCTATGGCTAAATCATACTTATAGTAGTTTTCTTGCTCTGCTGGATCGTTAAACTTAAAGGTGGCAAAATAATAATCATCTTTAAAGATCTTCTCTTTAATGACTCCCACTGAATCTACTGCAACATAGGCGGGCATCGTACAATTGGCTTCATACAGGGCCTCGCCTACCCGGACTTCCAATTTATAAGTACGACCTGCTACAGGGAGAAAGTTCACTTGGCTATACATTCCATCATCCTGATGTCTAAAGGCATAGGTCCGGCCTTGATTGTCTGTTACGATCACCTGTGCATCTGTGATGGCTTTGGACTTAACTGCCGCTGCAAATGGTACTGTTTGGGATATGCGTATCTGCTGAGATGTACTTAAGTCATTTAGCTGCGCTTCAATGACTACGCGCGCATCTGCTTCGTTTAAGTCTATCTCCAAGACATCTTCACAGGATGTTAGGCTGAAGAATAGCAGGGCTAGGTAAAGGTATTTTCTTAGTTTCATGAGGTTAGAATTTAAAATTCCAGGTCACTGATGGAATAGCGCCAAACAAGGCTATTTGATAAGCTTCTGTCACATTTGGAGCATTTTCTTTATCCCTAAAGTCTATTATATAGGCATTTTTACGGTTGTAAGCATTGTACACGCCAAAGGACCAACTCGACTTAAATCGCTTGTTGGCCTTGTTGGGCTCGTAGGTTGCGGATAGATCTAAGCGGTGGTAGTTGGGCATGCGATAGCCATTGCGTTCTGTATAGTAAAACATGCTTTTTCCATCCAACTCATACTTGCCACTGGGGAAGGTTACGGCATTTCCGGTATTAAATACAAAGGTCGCACCTAAGGTCCAGCTCTTTGAGAGGGCATACATGCCGACAACGGAGATATCGTGTACGCGATCCTGTCGGGCGCGGAACCACTCTCCATTGTTTATTTCTGAGAACTTCCGTTCACTCTTGGATAGCGTATAACTTATCCAACCACTGAGCTTGCCTCTACTCTTGCGCAGGTACCACTCTAAGCCATAGGCTCTTCCCTCTCCAAACAGCAGATCTCCTTCAAAGTACTGATTGGCTTGTAGGTCTGCCCCATTTCGGAAATCAATCTGATTGGCCATTGCCTTGTAATAGCCCTCCATCGAGAACTCATACAAATTGCTCTTGAAATTTCTAAAGTATCCCAAGGCCACTTGATTGGCAATCTGGGGCTTTATATTTAAGCTGCTGACTACATATTGATCTGTCGGCAGACTGGAGGTGGTATTGGTCAATTGATGTAAGTTCTGGGCTATCCGATTGTAGGATGCTTTGACACTGCTTTTCTTATCCAATAGAAAGCTGGCAGAAAATCGAGGCTCTACCTGAAAGTAATGCTTTACAATCTCGGAGCCATACGTTTTGCCATCTATTGGCTCGCCATCGGCATCAAAGTTATAGAAGTTTCCTGGTCCTAATACCATAAAGTCGGTAGCACGCAGGCCATAGATTAATGAAAGCCTGTTAAGGGGTTTCCACTCGTGCGAGAAATAGGCTGCCAGCTCTACGCCTTGTCTGGTATCTACCGTTATGGAGTTGACACTTGCGTCGTTGCCAGCTTGTAGACTCGCGGGACTGATGGCTTGGTGTAATCCTTGGACGCCAAATCGTAGGGTGCTGTTGGAGGAGGCATAAAAGGAAAAATCCTGTTTAATATTCCAGTTTTTTATCTTAGAGGCAATCTTAAAGTCGCTATTATCACTGGACACATTGACATTGTAATTGAAGTCACTGTAGATTAAGGTGGTATTACTAAACAAGCGCTCATTTAAGATATGATTCCAGCGCACGGTCGCTGTGGCATTGCCCCAATTAAAGCTAAAAAGGTCGGAGTAGCCCAATTCATCCTTGCCGAAATAGCCCGATAGGTACAGGGTGTTCTTGTCGTTAAATTTATAATTGATCTTGGCATTTAGATCATAAAAATACAGCTTGCTCTGATTGACATCTGGGTCCTTGGACAGCTTCAAAAACATGTCTGCATAGGTCCTTCTGCCGCTTAGCATAAAGGAACTTTTATCCTTAACTAATGGGCCTTCTACCTTTAGGCGGGATGCAATAAGCCCTATGCCTCCTTCGGCTGTATACTTTTTCTGATTGCCTTCTAACATGGCGATATCCAAAACGGAGGAGATACGTCCGCCATAATTGGCTGGGATCCCGCCCTTGTACAATTGTACGTCTTTGATTGCATCTGAGTTAAAGGTGGAAAAGAAGCCCATCAAATGTGCCGCATTGTAGACGGTGGCTTCATCCAATAAGATAAGGTTTTGATCTGATCCGCCACCCCGCACATAGAAGTTGGAGGAGCCTTCGCCCCCGCTCTGTACTCCTGGTAAAAGCTGAATGGTCTTCAACAGATCTTTTTCTCCAAAGACTACGGGGATATTCTTTATCTCTTCCATGCTAAAGTTCAGCGCTCCCATCTGCGCATCGGTTACATTTTTGTCGCCCTTCTTGGCTGTAACTACGATTTCGCCCAATATATTATCGATGGGCTTAAGTTCAATATTTAAGCGTTGTCCAAGCTGCAAATCGACTGTATATTGCATACTTTCATAGCCTACATAGCTGACCAAAAGCTTGTAGCTGCCAAGGGGTGCGGATAGCGAATAGAAGCCATAGGTATTGGTGCTGGTCGCTAATTCAGTATCTTCGAAGGCGACCAATGCGCCGATTAATGTTTCTCCGGTTAAGGCATTTCTGACGACCCCACTTAGGGTGTTTTTCTGCTGGGCATAACTGCCCAAGGCTATTAAAAGACTTAAGCTAAATAAAACTCTTTTTAACATGCTCAATTATTTAGCGGTGGATTGAAAACATTGATTAAAAAAGGCCATTTGATAATCTATGGACTGCGTCCAGTAGTTCCAATCATGCTTCCCTGGTAGGGTCAGGTAATGATGCGGAATGTTTAAATAGGTTAGCTTCTCATGCAGCTTATTGTTTACCCCAAAGAAGAAGTCTTCGGTCCCACAGTCTATAAACAGCTTTAATTTACCGGGTTGCACCAGGTGCGTAAGCTCCATTACGGTATGGGCATCCCAGACTTGGGGCTGCTCATGGTAGTTGCCCAATCGTTTAATAATACTCCAATTGTTGGGAAATGGACGTATGTCTACGCCCCCTGAGGTACTTCCTGCAAAGGCAAAGAGGTCTTGGTGGCGAAAGGCTAGATAGAGTGCTCCATGGCCACCCATGCTAAGGCCTGTAATCCCGCGCTTTGTGCGGTCCGCTGGGACTTGATATTGCTGCTCTACAAAACTTAATAACTCCTTGGTCATAAAGGTCTCGTACTGATATGCCTTGTCTGCTGTATCCCAATACCAGCTGTCAAATCCGCCATCTGGACAGACCACAAGGTATTGATAGTTATCCACCAGGGTTTTAATCTGCTGGGCTTTGTTTATCCAGTTGCTGTAATTACCAGAATAGCCATGCAATAAATAGAGCGTTGCCTTGGCCTGCCCTTTGTCTGGGGAGACGACTACGGTTTTAATTTTCTTATTCATGCTAGGACTATATACTTCTAAGGTATCTACCTTTGCCGCATAAAGCTGGCTTGTCCCTAGTAATAAAGCTACTAATGCAAAAAGTTTAGTCATTTTTAGGCGATTATTCATAAAAATCTATAGTATAACGGTAAAGATAAGCATCTAGCCCTAAGGGGCGTTCACTAATTGTAAAAAAAACAGCGGGATTATCCCCAAAGCAGATGGCCTCGCCTTGCGGCTCTGGGCTATAGGCTATCTTGGTATAGGGCTGCGCTAAGGCTTCTGCTATGCTGAGCGTAGCGGGCCGTGGCCAGTAGAATATTTCGGTAAGGTTCTTCATCAACAGGTGCCGACCATCAGCCGAGATATCTGCTGCTGTTATAAAGGTAAAGGGCAGGGCGAGCTTGGCTTTTACTACTTGGGGCTGCGGACTGTTAGGCGCAAGCTCGAAGGTATAGAGCTGAGACTGAAAGTCGCGCTTGCTTACCAGATAGCCCTGCTGATCTATGGGATCGATAAATAAGGCTTCTGCATCCCGTGGCTTGTCTGCATAGCGCATTTCTAGCACTTGGATATCAGCCCTGGCGATACGATACTGCCGGGATTCTGCACGCCAACTCGGCTCTTCAAATATATACAAGCTGATGTGCTTGCGTACTGCACGATTGTCTCCTATGTCGGCTAGCACCAGATAGGTCTTGCCATCCTTGGTAAAGCGGGCAATGTCTTCTATATCGATGGCATCAATGTCTTCTAAGACATAGGTCCCCTGCAATTCAGCCTTTTTATCAATTAAAAACAGCTGTGCGCGATCTCCACTGTCATTATGTGTCCAAAAACAATCTGGGTATGCTTGGGAAGGAATTATCCCGGATAGCTCAGCCAATGCACTCGCTTTGACTTTCCCTAAGGCCTCTCTTTTCGCCGGATAGGTCTGCGCATTGATTGAAAGGCTAAAGAATTGTAGTAAAACGAAAAGGTAAAGATATGGAACCATGGCTTGAAGATAAATAAAAGCCCTTAAGGAATCAACATTTTATATTTTAATCCATAAAAAAAGCGACCTTCCAGTCGCTTTCTTTTATCCTTTTGCTTGCAAGGCTATAGCATAGAGCTTCATCTGCTTCACCATGGACAGCAGTCCATTGGCCCGTGTAGGGGATAGATGTTCTGTCAAGCCAATCTTGTCGATAAAGTACAGGTCGGTCTTGGCGATCTCTGCTGGACTATGTCCTGATAATACTTTTACCATTAGACTAACTAGTCCTTTGGTGATAATGGCGTCACTATCTGCTGTAAAGTGTATCTTCCCATCCTCCAAAGTCGGATGTAACCATACCCGTGACTGACATCCCTTAATCAAATAATCATCCGTCTTATAGTCAGCGGCTATTAATGGCACTTCCTTGCCGAGTTGAATAATGTATTCATACTTATCCATCCAATCCTGATAGTAGGCAAAGTCTGCTATCAGCTCATCTTGTATCTCGTTAATACTCATCTTATCTATTCTTATAAAAGCATACCCAAGGCTCTATTCAAGCCTGCGATTAAAATATCGACCTCTTCCTTTGTATTGTAAAATGCCAAAGATACACGTACTGTTCCTTGAATGCCAAAGATCTCCATCACTGGCTGTGCACAATGATGTCCTGTACGTACGGCTATGCCTAACTTGTCTAACAAAACACCTATATCATAGGGATGTGTCCCATCTACCACAAAGGATATTACGGAAGATTTATGAGCCGCAGTACCGATAAAGCGAATGCCTGGTATCTTGCTTAACTCAGCTGTTGCATAAGCGAGCAGCTCGTCTTCATAGGCTTGAATCTGCGTAATGCCTAAGGCATTGATATAATCTATTGCCTCATTTAGACATATGCCGGCTTCGATATTGGGTGTTCCTGCCTCAAACTTAAAGGGCAATTCATTGTAGGTCGTCTTTTCAAAGGTTACTTCCTTAATCATATCCCCGCCGCCTTGATAGGGTGGCATCGCATTGAGCAAGGCTTCTTTGCCATACAGCACGCCTACTCCTGTGGGCCCATACATCTTGTGCCCAGAGAATACTAAAAAGTCTACGTCCAAGGCCTG
>JASLCA010000120.1 GCA_030146225.1 Sphingobacterium sp.
TGGAAGATATAAAAGCCTACCGCAAAAATCCTACTGTAGCCAAGCTCCAAGAACTATTGGCGATGAATGTGCAGGTTACGGATGCTAATGCAGCTTTCTTTGACCCAGCCAATCATTTTCATGGCTGTATCCCTGGTATTCATGAGGTCTTACGCAGGCAGGGGCTTCTAAAAGGTATCTGGTGCTTAAACCCTCAGGAGCTGCTCTCGCCTGGTCAGCAGGCGGAGATTCAACGTGTTTATACAGATTATCCTTGGCTAAATGATGACGCCTTTGTCAGCGGCTTTCTACAGCAGGCTCAGGCTGATGGCCGTTTAGACTAGTCAACTTAAAATTTTAGCCTTCAAAAAAGCCCAACCTTTTAGGGTTGGGCTTTTTAAGTTATTTTCTAGGGAGTACTCCTATACAGCTTGCTGATTTATTTCGGTAAGGTAGCGCTTCATCTCATCCGATAGTTTGCTAATGGCATAGCCGACAATGGTTACATCATCCAGCCAGCCCAATACGGGTAGTACATCAGGGACAGCATCCAATGGGGACACCACATATAAGATCGTTCCTACGACTACGGACATATTCCACTTATTCATCTTATATCGACCAGCCATCGTGTCCTTGCACATGGAGACCAATAGCTTAAAGTCAGCCATTTTATCATCCAGATGGGCGGCTTTGCTGTCTGCAGCATGTAAGTCACTACTGCTGATTCGCTTTGTCCTAAACAATTCAAACAGGAGTAGCGCACGTTGAAATGAAATTTTCTTCATTGCTAAATAACATTAGTTGTAACCAATAGGACTTGAGCAGCAGTTAAAAGTTTAATTAAGCCAAATGCTGCTTGCTGATTATGGCATTTTTTAGACAATGTCTGAACCTGTTTTCCTTGCTACAAAGTTTGCCAGCTCGAATAAAGGCTTATATTTGTAGAAAAAAAGCAATATGTCCAAAGAAGATTCGGCGATAAAGACCACTTACTATAGCATCTTTACGAGCTTTAGTCTAGCGCTTATTAAATGGCTAGCGGGAATATTTGGCAATTCATATGCCTTGATTGCAGATGCTATTGAATCCACAGCGGATATTTTCTCTTCATTCCTCGTGCTCCTAGGACTTAAGTATTCGAAAAGACCTGCGGACTCCTCGCACCCTTATGGTCATGGGCGTATTGAGCCTTTGATGACCTTTATTGTGGTTATATTTTTGGTGGTTTCGGCCTTTGTTATTGCGAGTGAGAGTATCAAGAATATTCAAACCCCACATGAGCTTCCTAAGCCTTGGACGCTTATTATCTTGTTGGGGATTATTATCTGGAAAGAGATTACCTTTAGAGTTATCCTGCGTAAGAGCAAGTTGCTTAATAGTACGTCCTTAAAGGCCGATGCTTGGCATCATCGCAGTGATGCTATCACTTCGGTGGCGGCCTTTGTAGGTATTGCCATTGCCTTGTTCTGTGGGGAAGGCTATGAGAGTGCAGATGATTGGGCTGCCTTGTTTGCCTCGGGCTTTATTCTGTACAATTGTTATGGTATCTTCCGCCCCGCTCTGGCTGAAATTATGGATGAGCATCGGTATGAGGAATTGGAGGATGAAGTACGGGAGAAGTCCTTAGAGGTCGATGGCGTCTTACTTATTGAAAAATGCTATATACGCAAGATTGGAATGGACTTTCAGATTGATCTACATGCAGTGGTTGATCCCAAGCTGACTGTACGCGAGGGCCATGATATTGCGCATGCCCTTAAGGATTTTTTAATCGCTAACCTTCCCAATATTGGAAATGTTTTTGTGCATATTGAACCCTTTGAGGAAAAGAAATAAAAAAAGAGTCGTTTAGTAAAACGACTCTTTTTTATTTCTTATTATCTAGGATTACTTTAGAATAATTACCTCTACCCGTCTATTTTTCTCACGTCCTTCGGGAGTCTTATTGTCTGCTACAGGCTTGGTCTGTCCAAGGCCTTTAATGCTTATACGGGCTGCGGTTACGCCAGAGTCTTCTAGAAACTTCTTGACCGAAGCTGCACGCTTATCGGATAGCCATTGATTATATCCAGCCTCACCTGTAGAATCGGTATGCCCATCTACGCGGATCTTCTTGCTTGTATCATTTTTCATTAACTTGGCTAATTTGCTAAGCTCAATTTTAGCCTTATCTGTCAAATAGGAAGAGTTTACTGGAAATAGCAAATCTGATGATAAGGTAAACTTAATACCCTCATCCGTACGGGAAGCATCTTCAAATTCTGTTTTTACATTTTTCAGGCCGTCGTCCGTTCCATCTTTAGTGACAACTGCACCAGGGTTTACCATAATTGCCTGTTGCTTACAGGATGTAAAACCTAAGGCTACGGATAAAAATAATATAAAAATACTGCTGTGTTTCATGAAATTTGATTTAGTGAACCCTATAAAGATACATAATTCTCGTATTTATCAGCTGAACTACTTACTTTTTTGCGCTGTTGGAAACAGTTTATCGCGTAGTTCCTTTAACTCGGGTATCTCTGCATAGAGCTTCCAAAGTAGTCCCGTACGTGCATTTTCAATTAATACGACTAATGCCGCTTGATTGCTGGCGAAGTATTCATCAGACACATCGTTGTCCCGCAGATCTAACCAGGCTCTAAAGCCATACTCCGTAAAAAAGTTCTCACTATAATTTTTATAGAGTGAAAGCAAGGACCGCCTACCCTCTTCGGGCAATACAAATATAGAGGCCGGAGCTATAGCTGGATTTATTCTATAATTACCAATGCTGTCATTTAATTGGTAGAAGCCCCACATGTCCGCATCCGTGGAGCCCACACCGATCTCATTATCTCTTCGTTTTCGCACCTTAGCATAGCTTTTAATCGCTGCTGGAAAATCAATCCTAGGGTCTTTTAAGAGACTAGGATTAATGGTGTAAAAGGGTTTATACAGGTGTAGAAGACTTCCTTTTTCATAACCAAAGACAAGTTGCTCCCCGTAAAGAACGGTATCACTTCGGATAGATACTCGTGCTGCAATGCGAGCTTTAAGGCTATCATGTTCCATAATAAAAGCGGGTACTTGCAATATCCCTGGAATATATATAGTAGAATCTTGGAACAAGCCTTGGATCTGTTCGCCACTTAAGGGCGCTTTCATAATGCCATTTTCATAGGCAGACAGTGGAAGGCTGAATTTTGGGGCGCTCATCGCTAACATATAGGTGTTGAGGGAGGCATTTATCCCTCCTAATGAGTTTCCGCGATTTATGCTATCCATTACCGATATTCTTTCCACCAGTACATCTGTTGTCCCTGCTAACAGGGCTTTATCCCATTCTACTGTAGACCATAGCTTGGTGATCCGGCTCCGAAGATCTGTTTCTAAAGCATTGTCTGATCCAAAATATTGTCTTGCCACAAGTAGCGACTCAATTACTGATGAGGTTGCTAGTACATCATAAAAGGTCTGCCCATTTCTATAATCAGGCAATCCTGTACGGCCGTCGAAATAACTGGGGAAGAAGCCATAGCGATTTTGTGCCTTGAGTAGGAAATATACCATCCTTGAAATCCTATTTAAGGCTACATTCCGGTTCACGAAGCCCTTCTCCACGCCCACGATTAAGCTTAGGATTGCGTCCCCTGTCTCTTTCACGGAGACTAAGGCTTTATCCTTTAATCGGAAGGGTAAATACAAGCCACTATTAATATCATGATTTTCTACAAAGTAGTTAATGTGGGCAGTCTGAACTAGGTCTAATAACTTTTCTTCATCAAGTAAGCCTGTAGTCACTTCTTTTACCTCTGAAAATGGAGACTCCACGTAGTTAAAGTCTACCCAAGCAATCTTGTAATAATAGGTCTTGTTGACATCCGCAACATAATCTAAGCAGCTCTGCATAAATATTGGGCGAATAGCCACAGGTGTAAAGGTCTTGTTGTCTTCAGATCGGTAAATCTTTATATAGCGTATGGATGGGGTCAGTGGCAACTGCCACTGTAGATGAACCTGCTTGTCATAGGCTTTTATTGCGGAGAGTATAGCTGGTGAAGTAAGCTTTATATTGGAGCTGTTTTTGGGTAAAAACTCTACCTGATCAATAAAAATATGATGCTCTGCATTGTCGGCATTGTTCTGCAAGAAACTGATTGCAGTGATAGCCTCGTTAAAGTACAGGTTCTGAAACTTCGATATTGGTATCTTTACGTTTACCCACATATTATAGGCAAAATCCTCCATATATGGATTTAAGTCCAACAAGGTTGTCTGTGAGGCGCGCTGGGTAATAGCAATCTTGGGTAGATCTTTCTTCTTAGTATTCTCCGAGCTAATGAAAATCTTCATGATCAGAAAATCTGAGTTGTCCACTTCATAGTTGAATTTCTGCCTGCTATAGCGAAGATCAACTCGCCAAGTCCCATTGGGCGCGGATTTATATTTTAGTGATAAGGAATTGCCCGGGGTAAAGAACAAGGTATCAGAAACCAAGAGGTGCTTGTTAAGATTTTCAACCCAAGAGTGACCTTCGTAATGTACCTTACTCTTGGCATAAACACCTTTGACAAGGCTGTTGTCGAAGATTACTTCCGGATAGGTGTCGGCCTTGCTTGTGAAATAGGCAAAGGAAAATAAATAGATAAAAATAAAATAAGGTAAAATACGCATCATATTTCAATATTGACTTACGACAAAATTAAGCAATTATTAATCCAATATACCTCAAATAGGCTTTTTAAAACATTGCTTTGAAAAATATCCCTCACATTTTTAACACCTTAGCTTTTTTAATACAAAAAAAAGCTAAAATAGTTTTCAAAAGTAGATTTTCTGCCTATCTTTGTGGCACACCAAGCGAAAGTAGCTCAGTTGGTAGAGCACAACCTTGCCAAGGTTGGGGTCGCGAGTTCGAATCTCG
>JASLCA010000191.1 GCA_030146225.1 Sphingobacterium sp.
CCTAGTAAGCCTGCAATAAAGATTCCCCACATGGATTGCTTTTCGCTGCTTTGCGCGCTATCTACAATTTGGGTATCTGTGCTGTCACTTTCTGCGAGCTCGCTTGTGCCATCCGAAAAAGTTAAGTCATCGGGCACTTCAAGCAAGGCTTCACTTGAGGCGCTGTCATCCGTAGCCGGCTGGTCTGAGAACTGAATGCCCTCAATGGATACTAAACTGTCCTGCAAAACTGTAGCTGATCCAAATAGAGGAAGCGCTAAGATTTGGAGGAATATAAAATACTTAAAAAATATGCGCATAACTAATATGTGTTAATACGCTAAAATAGAAAAAAGGCAGTAAAGAACTGCCTTTTTTAATTATTATACTGTTAAATACTACTTAACGATGACGCTAAAATTGTATTCATCAGGAGGAAGACATTGTGATTTGTCACAAGCCATAAATTCTACTGTACCTTTAACGGTTGCTTGCTTTCCTGTTAACTTCACTTTTTGTTGAAATACAACTTCAGTTTGGTAGTAAGGCACATTCATATTAAAGTCTTTTTCAAACTTAGATTTCGGTGCCGGTGCTGCAACTTTACCGTTCAATGTAAACTCTTTGGATGCGTTAAAAGCGAAGGTTGTAGATATTGGGCCTCCTTCTGGAACGCTTAAGCCATAGATATGCCATCCTTGATCAATAGTAGCCTTAATAAATACGACTGCTTCCTTTGCATTTAATTTTTTTGTTGCTACAGACCATTTAACCGGGGTGTGAATTTGTGCAATTGCGCCCGATATCGTAAATAGTACTACTGCTAATAATAAGCTTAACTTCTTCATGCTGTTTATATTTGTTTCTTGGTAATATGACTACGTATATAGGCCAAAGGTTTAATTTACCTTCCTACATCTCTGGCTCAAAAATAAAAAGTAAGTAAATAGTAAGCAAGTAATTTTGCTGTTATATACTACTGTTTTGGTCTATTTAAAACGAACCTCTTTCAGATCAAAGGATTGTAGGCCGCTGTTGGTCTCAAGCAGCAGATGTCCATGCGCATCAACTCCCCTTAAGGTGCACTCTTGTAGCTGCCCGTGGATTTCATAGGGTGCGGCTATATCTTTTTGGTAAAGCAAATCATTGTATTTTTCTAACAATATAGCCGTTGGCAATGCGTTAAGGCTGGAGTATGTTTCCATAATGCTGTGCAGCAAGTCTAAACAAGTCTGTTTAATGTCAAAAGATTGACCGCAGGCCAGCAGTAAGGAGCTTGCTCGTTCTTGTATTTCAGCTGGAAAGCTAGCCTGGTTGAGGTTTATGCCGATGCCCACAACGCTGGACTTTATGGCTTTCTGGCTTAATTGGTTTTCTATTAAAACCCCACCGATCTTTTTGTTGTTAATATAGATGTCATTTGGCCATTTGATTTTAACCTGCTGACTGTGCTTGCTTACCCAATTGAAGATGCCTATGGAGATCAGCATGTTTAGTTCAAAGGATTGCATGGGACTTAACTGGGTGGGGTATAGGAGAAAGCTGAAGGTAAGGTTTTTCCTTGCCTCAGAAAGCCACACACTTCCACGCTGCCCTTTGCCTGCGGTTTGTTCAAGCGCCATAATGGCAGTCCCTTCAGGGCTTGGCGTAATATTTGACAATAAGTTTTTGAGATAATCATTTGTTGAAGGCACCTGATCGAGTACAATTAAACTTTGTCCAAGGTAAATTCGGGAAAATGTGTTATTTTGCAAATGAAAAATATTTAAATACGTGAGTATTTTTCAAAATTAAGGTTTTTTTAATGAGTAAAGATACGAAAACAGAATTGTCGGGTAAGCTTGCCGAAGCAGTTGTGTTAGGCATGCAAGAGAAAAAAGGCAATGATATCGTGCGATTGGATATGCGGACTGTGAATGCAACCCTTTCAGATTTCTTTGTGATTTGTCATGCAGACTCTACTATGCAAGTAAATGCAATTGCCAAGAGTGTTGAAGATGAAGTTTATAAGGCTTTGGGCCAGTCGCCATGGAACAAGGAGGGGCATGGTAATGGCGAATGGATTTTATTGGATTTTGTGGATGTAGTTGTTCATATCTTTAAAACGGAAAAAAGAGTTCATTACGGAATTGAAGACCTATGGGGAGATGCGCAGGCAGAAACCTTTAGGAGTGCCTAGTATTATTGAGTAGAAAAGTAAAAGATATAAAAGATTGTAATGAAGAAAATCCCAAGTAAGAAGGTAACACCTATACCACCCAAATTTAACATGATGTGGCTTTGGATATTAATTATCCTAGGTTTTTTTGGGTTACAATATTTCTTTAGCAGTGGTACGGTTCAGAAGACCACCTATGCTGAGTTTGAGAAAAACATGTTGTTGCCAGGTGATGTTGAGAAATTGGTTGGCATAAAAGGCAATGACCTTGTAGAGGTTGAAGTATATATTAAAAAAGATAAGTTAGGTGAGGAGAAATACAAAGAGGTAGCTCCAAAGTCTAATTCACTAATGTTAAACCCTGCTGTGGGGCCACAATATGTTTTTATTGAGCCTTCTGCGGAGATCTTAAAAGAAAAGCTGCTGGCTTCTCAAGATAGCTTAGGCGCAGATCACCAAATGGTTTCTGTCAGCTATGAGAATCGTTCAAATCCTTGGACGGGTTGGTTTGTATCCTTTATGCTTCCACTATTAATTATTGTTGGTATCTGGATGCTTTTGATGCGTCGTATGGGCGGTGGCGCTGGCGGCGGCGGGGGTGCGATTTTCAATATTGGGAAGTCTAAAGCTCAACTGTTTGACAAAGAGTCTTCTATCAATATTACCTTTAATGATGTGGCTGGGCTTGAAGAAGCTAAGACCGAGGTGATGGAGATTGTAGATTTCTTGAAGAATCCGAAGAAATATACTGATCTAGGCGGTAAAATTCCGAAAGGAGCTTTATTAGTAGGCCCTCCAGGAACGGGTAAAACCTTATTGGCTAAGGCTGTGGCTGGGGAAGCTCAGGTGCCTTTCTTCTCTTTGTCAGGTTCTGACTTTGTGGAGATGTTTGTCGGTGTGGGTGCATCGCGGGTACGGGATTTGTTTAAGCAAGCGAAAGAGAAAGCTCCGTGTATTATCTTTATTGATGAGATTGATGCCATTGGCCGGGCTCGTGGGAAAAACTCCATGATGGGCGGAAATGATGAGCGTGAAAATACATTAAACCAATTATTGGTGGAGATGGATGGTTTTGGTACCAACGTAGGGGTTATTATCCTTGCTGCAACCAACCGTTTGGATGTTTTGGACTCTGCATTATTGCGTCCAGGACGTTTTGATAGACAGATTTCTATTGATAAGCCGGATTTAATCGGTCGTGAAGAAATCTTTAATGTTCACTTAAAGCCTTTGAAGCTTGCTGAAGAGGTGGATGCAAAGAAGCTTTCTGCACAAACGCCTGGCTTTGCTGGTGCTGAAATAGCAAACGTTTGTAATGAGGCGGCATTGATCGCTGCGCGTAAGAATAAGAATGCGATTAATATGCAAGATTTCCAAGATGCGATTGACCGTGTTATTGGAGGCCTTGAGAAGAAGAATAAAATTATCTCTCCAGAAGAGAAGAAAATTGTGGCTTACCACGAAGCAGGCCATGCGATTGCTGGTTGGTTCTTGGAGCATGCGGATCCTTTGGTTAAGGTATCGATTGTTCCCCGTGGAGTGGCAGCCTTGGGCTATGCTCAGTACTTGCCGAAGGAGCAGTTCTTGTACACGACAGAGCAGCTACATGACAGCATGAGTATGACTATGGGTGGCCGGGTTGCTGAGGATATTACCTTTGGTAGAATCAGTACAGGAGCACAGAACGATTTAGAGCGTATTACTAAGTTGGCTTATGCTATGGTGACCGTATACGGTATGAATGAGAAGGTCGGAAATATATCCTTCAAGGATAGCTCTGGTGAATCTCAGTTCCAAAAGCCATATTCAGATCGTACAGCTGAGTTAATTGATGAAGAGGTGCGCTTGTTAATCTCGGGCATCTATGAAAGTACGCGGCAATTGCTGTTGAGCAATCAAGAAGGCTTAATCAAGATTGCGGAGAAGCTTTTGGAAAAAGAGATTTTGTTCCAAAGTGACTTAGAAGAAATCTTAGGCAAGCGTCCATTTGACAATAGAACAACTTATGATGAGTTTGTAAATGGCGGTGCTGATGGCGGTGGAGTTCCACAAACAGAATTGCCTATTGAACAACCTGAGGAGCTTAATAGCGACTTAGATACGGATGGTAGCGAAGCTGTAAAGCAACTTTAGTTGCATTAAAATATTTTATTAAAAGTTGTCATGTGGAGCTCTAAGGCAATATGTGACAACTTTTTTTGCTATTGTTAAAGGCTGTGATGGTGAAACGTTTACATTGTATAAGGTTGAAATCTTGTGTTTCTATGCTATATTTTATCCTTGCATGCTGTTTTATCCCCCTACTAAAATTTTAACTACTAAAATCTACGATGAACATTAGGAATACGACTGCTAAGGAACGGATGCTCAAAAAGATTCGTCAGGCCCTTTTAATAAAACGAGACAACCCGCATCCTGACTTTGAAGACTCTCCTTTGTACAAGGATGAGGATGAGCCCTTAGATGTAACCTTTGCACGGGAGCTGACTCATGTTCAGGGGAAGTTTGTCTATTGTGATGGGGAGATTTCGGTTATTGAAAACCTGATTTTACTGGCTGAGGAATTAAAGATTACCAAGATCCATGTTTGGGAGCCTGTCTTACAAAAGTTCCTTGATGAGTATGGCTTTCCGATTTACAAGAGTCCATTTCATCAAGAGGCGATGGAAGCCAGTATTACGACATGCGAAGCCTTGGTGGCTAGAAATGGTTCGGTGATTGTTTCCAATGCAAATGCTGGAGGAAGGACTTTGAGTATATATCCACCGGTTCATATTGTTATGGCAAAGGCCTCTCAATTGGTGATGGATGTGAAGCATGGCTTGAATAAGGTGAAGGAGCGCTATAATGGGCAGTTGCCTTCTATGTTAAGCACGATTACAGGCCCTAGTCGTACTGCTGATATTGAAAAGACTTTAGTTCTGGGTGCCCATGGCCCTAAGGAACTTTATGTATTTTTGATTGAGGATAGATTTTAAGTTTGAATTTTTATGATTAACTACCTATATAATACCCCTGTTGCATCGTTGATTTTTGCCTTAACGGTGGGTTTAAGCATTTTTGTGTTTTCCAATCCACAATGGTATGCACGTTTGATGCTTAATCCTTATGCGATTCAAAGGGATAAAACTCGGATATATACCATCTTCACGAGTGGATTGATCCATAAGGACTGGATGCACTTGTTGTTTAATATGATGACCTTTTACTTCTTTGGCTTTAGCCTGGAAGCGATGTTTGTGCAGTTTTCTGGCCCTACAGGTCACCTCTTATTTGCTGTATTGTATATCGTGAGTTTGGTCTTAAGTGACATCCCGACAATCTTGCAACAGAAGAATAACCC